>NZ_PNCW01000660.1:0-202 GCF_005886985.1 Pseudoalteromonas sp. S3178
ATCAAGGCGGTAAGTATCAAGTGCAGTTTCAAATGCATTCATCTGTGCCGCAGCAATATCTCGAGAGGCGCTTCCAAGCTTGTTGAAAAATTTTGGTGCCACTAATGAAGCTAGCAAGCCTAAAATTACGATCACAATTAACAACTCCATCATGGTGAAGCCGTTATGTTTATTCTTTGCCTTCATATTGTTTGTCATTGAA
>NZ_PNCW01000661.1:0-247 GCF_005886985.1 Pseudoalteromonas sp. S3178
CTTTCGATATATTCTTCGTATTGCGGATCTGTGTTTAAAATCTTTCTTAACTGCGCAACAGCTTGATAGAACGAATTGTCAGACACCACCTTCGGGTGCCAAACTAACTCGACGAGGTTATCAATACTTAGAGGCTCAGGTTTCGCATCGACCAGCACCAACAGTAATTTCATCACTTTTGGGGTGACGGTATATTCACGGCCAGTCGGATACTCCACAATCTGGTTCAATTTAGGCACAACAAGCC
>NZ_PNCW01000662.1:0-245 GCF_005886985.1 Pseudoalteromonas sp. S3178
GTACCTATCACGGTATAAGATAGGTCCGAACCAACTTGAATATGGTGTCCTGTATTGGCGCCACCTACTAATTTATAAGTGCCGGGACCCCAATCATAACCCAGAGGGGCGTTGGGTACATCAATATTAAATTGATAGTTGGTGTAGCCAGTGCCCAAGTCAATTAATGCGCCAATGTGTTGCGTTGGTTGGTTTTGTGCACGGCCAAAGCGGTCGACGTTAACTAATACGTCGTTATTTTTTAA
>NZ_PNCW01000663.1:0-208 GCF_005886985.1 Pseudoalteromonas sp. S3178
GCGGTAATATCACGGGTCGCGTAGAAACGTTTATCAGCCGGAGCCAGTGAACTGGTCTGACCGATAATCGCCACGCCGACGTCTTTAATAATTTCGCGGAAACGGTTGTCATCCGGGAAAATGTCGAAGCCAGGGATGGATTCCAGTTTGTCGAGCGTACCGCCAGTATGACCGAGGCCGCGACCAGAGATCATCGGAATATAGCCGC
>NZ_PNCW01000664.1:0-280 GCF_005886985.1 Pseudoalteromonas sp. S3178
CACACGCCCAGTATATAGACGTGTGCTTTGAATACTAGCTTATTAGAAGTAATAGCCAATATTAATGTTGAAGCGACGCTCAGTTTCGCTGCTATCGCCCGCTAATGAGCCACCAACAAACGGCATGTTTTTACCATGAACTAAGTCAAAGTATGTAAATAAACCACCTGCAGCGACCGAAAAACCGGTTACGTTCATCCAGGTATCTTTGCTGTTGTCTGATTTGTCGTAAATAGCGCTGTAGTCATTATAAAACTGTAAGTTTGTTACTGCACCCCAT
>NZ_PNCW01000665.1:0-247 GCF_005886985.1 Pseudoalteromonas sp. S3178
ATAATAGGCAGTTGGAACTGGAAGACATCTTATTCATCAACTGGCGCTCAAATTTTATCGAGAGACACAACTAAAGTCTATTCGATTTTATTCAAACCAGACAATAGTTTTGTTAATCAAACTTTTTGCATTGTAGGAGGTTCAACAGATGGGAGCTATCAATTAAAGAATTTTAATAACAATCGATTTTTAATTTTAAATGTTGGGAATACCTCTTACGATACATTACAATTATCAATTGATGGTA
>NZ_PNCW01000666.1:0-263 GCF_005886985.1 Pseudoalteromonas sp. S3178
GTTATATCTTTGTGCCATTAGCGGAGTTTTATTGCCAATCGTGGCTGATATGTTTCGTGGTCAGGGTAAACCGCAGTTGATGATGCTGTTGTTATTAGTCTCGGCTGTGTTCAATATACTGCTTGATTATCTATTTATCGCGCAATTTGGTTTGGGGGTTGCAGGTGAGGCATATGCGACAATCACAGCTCAATTCGGGGCTTTGGTTATTGCGCTTCAGCTCAAAAGAAAGCGTACTGACTTGCTTGCGATTAAGGTGTGTT
>NZ_PNCW01000667.1:0-247 GCF_005886985.1 Pseudoalteromonas sp. S3178
TGCTAAAAATATATGTAAAAATCAGATTATCAATAATGATATCGCACTCAATGTAGCGCCGCTAACTGTTAAAAACTCAACCCAGCCCCTCACTCCTAGTTGGCAAGGTGCACATTCATTATTTTGCCCTAAAGAAACGTTTATGAGTAAATTCGTGTCTGCAAACAATCATCTCAAGCGCTTTAATTTGTCATTGGACGATTTTAATACTTATCAAGCTCTACAAAAAAATAGTGGAGAGTTAAAA
>NZ_PNCW01000668.1:0-319 GCF_005886985.1 Pseudoalteromonas sp. S3178
TGCCTATTGAAGTTTTTGACGACTATTGCCCCGCGCAAGGCATCAATCATAGCAAGTATTACTTATCATCAGTTTCGTTGAACAGCTACAAAAACGATTCTACATCAAGCAATTATAGCGACTACTCATATGATGTAGTCGAAGTTAAGGATGGTAAAGCACTCAATGTAACGCTAACCGCAGCCCCCCATCCAGATACTCAAGACAAGACAAAGAACTTTTATGTCTGGTTAGACAAAGATAATGATGGCTTATTCCATAAGACGGAAGAACTCGTACTTTTTGGCAGCAGTAAAACGCAATTGACTGGCGAGATCTC
>NZ_PNCW01000669.1:0-301 GCF_005886985.1 Pseudoalteromonas sp. S3178
TCAACCACTTTGCAGCCCTTACAGCACAAGAGGCAAAGGTCAAACGAGATGCTGCTTTATGAGTTAATTCAAGCCTTTCACCCATCGTAGCGAAGTAAGCCGTATGTTCTCCTACTATGTCTCCAGCTCTAAGGACAGAATAACCAATCTCATTTTGAGATTTAGCTTCTTCCACTTGTGTACGATCAAACCGAGCGACTTCATCATGATCCCACCCTTTTGCGTGCGCAATTGCTTCACCAATAGCTAATGCTGTCCCTGATGGCGCGTCAATTTTATTGCGATGATGTGCTTCAAAAAT
>NZ_PNCW01000067.1:0-26914 GCF_005886985.1 Pseudoalteromonas sp. S3178
ATTTATGCTGCGTTATCGCCTATTTATGGGGAATAACCACACTGCATAGACTCTGCCTTGCCTAAAAACCAAACATACTGCTGCAAATTCACCCACGAAAGGTCAAAACGCCCTAGTAATAAGTTACTGCAAAAGCTTAGCTTAAATACATTAATACTTCACTAGAGCCTGTTTATCTTATTAAATTTTAACTTTTTTATTTATTTTTAGGCGTTTATTGACTAACTTTTAAATTACTCTCAAAACGTTATAAAAATAACAAAGGATGAACACGTCACTCATGTTACAAAAAAGCCTTTCTAAGAAGTTGCTGACTAATGTTTTATCAGTCTATTTTTTGCTTACCTTTGTGGTGACTTGTGGCCAAGTACTTGCTGAATACGTCAATACTAAAGACTACATTCGAGATGAACTTAGCACCTTACAAAAAACCTTTAGTCGCAGCTTAACACGTGCCATTTGGGAGCTTAATACAAAGCAAACAATTACTACGGCAGAGGGCTTACTCGCAATCCCAATGATTGAAGGAATTATAGTGCGTGACGACAGTGGCGAAATAATTTCTCAACTGGGTCGCTCTTTAGATATACATAAATTGTATAACCAGCAATTAGTTCAAGAAGAAGTTATTTTGGAAGATACTAAATCTGGCTTATTTGGTTATACCTTCCCGCTTATTTTTGAATTTTCAGGGCGTGCCACTCAAGTTGGCGATGTTACTTTGTTTTCCAGCCGAGAAGTTGTTTTTAGCCGGATTATGGTTTCGATCTACTTTTTGATTGGTAACGCGATGATCAAAACTACATTTTTGATTATTTTATTTTTAATGGCATTTAGAAAACTGTTGACCGATCCTTTAGCTGAACTCACTGAGCAATTAGAAAACATCGAGCTTGATGAATTAGAAGGTCAACACATAGAAATTGAAACAGAAGAGCATAACGAACTTAAAGTTATGGAGCACTCATTCAATAACCTAATAGACAAAGTGGTGCAATACCGAAAAGAGCTAGAGCATACCCAAAAAGAACTTATTATTAGTAACGAAAAGCTCGATCAGCACAATATACAACTAGAACAAGACGTAGCCCGTAAAACATCTAACTTGAGCCAAGCAATGATGGACTTACAGCAGCAAAAATATGAGCTTGAAAAACAAAAAATAGTTCTCACCGAAGAAATTGATTTACGCCGAAGCACAGAGCAAGAGCTAATTAGCAAACAAAGCGAATCACAACGTTATATAGATGAGCTAAGCCTAGCTCAGGAGCGTTTAGTTGGCACTGAAAAAATGGCAGCCTTAGGTGGTTTAGTAGCTGGTATAACGCACGATATAAATACGCCCATTGGTATTGGCGTTACTGCAATATCATTTTTACAAGAACGTTTAAATAAACTCGAAAGCGCCTATACCGATAAGAAACTCTCACCAAAAGCGCTTGAGGAGTTTATTAATGAAGCTAAACAAAGTACTAGCCTACTCACTACAAACCTTGATAGAGCGTCTGAGCTAATTGCCAGCTTTAAACAAATTGCGGTTGATCAAGCCAGTGAGGCAATAAGAACCATCAACTTTAAAGATTACGTTAACGAAGTAATTCGCTCGCTGCATCCTAAACTTAAAAAAACATCCCACACAATTAACCTACAATGCCCAGATGATTTAGTGCTTAACTTACCTGCAGGTGCTATAAGTCAAATTTTTACCAACCTAATAATGAATTCACTGATCCATGGCTTTGAAGGCAACGAAAATGGCCTTATGGATATAAAAATAACAAGTGATGAAACTAACTTAACCATTGATTACAAAGATAATGGTAACGGTGTTACTAGCGAGCAATTAACTAAGTTATTTGACCCATTTTTTACGACTAAGCGCGATCAAGGTGGTAGCGGCTTAGGTACGCACATAATGTTTAATTTAGTAAAACAAACATTAAGTGGCTCTATTGATGCCACAAGCGAGCCAGGTAAAGGTCTTCGTTATTACATCCAGTTCCCTAAAAACATGGCTAAACCCCTCTCTATGTTTAATCAAGAGTAACTATGTGCGTTAAATTTAGCCATATTTGCCAGTAACAAATCAGCCATTTCGAGATGTTGTTTTTATTGCTATGATTGAACAAATTTTTCAAATGGATCAATCCCCCTATGTGGTTTAGTAACCTTATTTGTTACCGCTTTAAGCAAGACGTTTCATATACTCAAGAAGATTTTGACAAAGCATTAGAGCAAGACTTATTTCGTCCGTGTACAGGCCAAGAGCTTGCTACATTTGGCTGGACAAAAGCGTTTGGAAAGTATGGCGAAACGTTATCGCATTTTTCTCAAAAAAGTATTTTAGTGTGTGCAAAACGTGAAGAAAAAGTGTTACCTGCGTCGGTTATAAACGAGCTCGTTGCTGAAAAAATTGATCAAATTGAAGCAGAAGAAAATCGTCCTGTTAAAAAGAAAGAAAAAGACGAATTAAAAGAAAACATCCTTCATACACTGCTTCCTCAGGCATTCAAAAAATCGAGCCTACAATTTGCATTCATTGACCAAGAAAATGGTTGGGTTGTAGTAAATAGTGGCAGCTTTAACAAAGCAGAAGAGCTACTCGCCCTACTTCGTAAGTCACTTGGTACATTACCTGTAGTACCTGCATTTGCTAATTATGACCTTGATGTATTTTTAACAGACTGGCTAACTAACTTTAGTACTCCAGAAGGCTTTGCAATAGGCTCAGACGCTGAACTTGAAGAAGCCGATGACAGCGGCGCACAAGTAAAACTTAAAGGTCATGATCTAGCTTGTGATGAAGTTAAGTCACATTTAGAAAGCGGTAAACGTGTAACTAAGCTTGCCCTTGATTGGCAAGAACGCCTGAAGTTTATGCTACAAAACGATGGCTCTATTAAACGTTTAAGCTACTCAGAAACTTTAAAAGAAGAAAACGCTGACATACCTAAAGAAGATATGGCCGTTAAGCTTGATGCCGACTTTATATTAGCATCAGAAGAAATTAAGCAACTACTTGAAGAGTTAACTGCCGGTTTAGGTGATGCCGACGATATAGATAAAGCATAACTAAAACGTAAAAAAGCACGATAAAATCGTGCTTTTTTAATACCAATAAAAAGATATGTTTAACTAAACATATCTTTTACATCAACTAGCATATCGTTGTATTCGTCGCTTGAGAACAACTGCATTGATGGTATTACACCCTTATCAATGTAAGTTTGTAATGCAGCTGATTTATCAGAAACCTGTAACGTCCCTTCTAAAATAGCGCCTACACGAATAAAATCAACATAACTTACCTGAGTCGGCTTATAAGTCGGATCAGCCCAGCTTTGTGCAACATCAACAAACTCCTTAGGAAACTCCCAGGCAGTCATAATTGATGAGCCAATTTTACCACTCAACTTTTGAATTGCATGAGCTAAAAAGCTTGGGTTAGCAAAAACCTCAGGGTGGCGCTCTGCTTCAGTTAAAATAGGTAACACGCCAATATTATAGACAAGTGCGGCGAGTGTAATTGAATCGCGATTTAACGACGTGTGCTTTTGATTTTGTAAGTAAAATTCCATAAGTGAAATAGAGTGGCTCGCAACCGTTAATGTTTTTTGCCACGCTTTACCCATGTAACCTTTAATTAGCTCATTGTTTGATACAAACAGTTGCTCCATTGCCATTGCGGTTGCAATATTTTTAATTTGGCGCAAGCCAATACGTGTCACTGCTTGCTGTAAATTAGACACTTTTACCGCACGTCCCATAATTGCACTGTTAGCAACTTTTATCATACGGGCTGAAAGCGCAGGGTCTTGAGCAATAACATCCGACATTTGCATCAAGTTTACATCAGGGTTATCCGCCGCTTGGCGAACCTTAATTGCAACCTCAGGAAGCGTTGGCAGTACGAGCGTATCGTTATTTATTCTATCAACTAGAATCGTTAATAAAGCATTTTCTGTAGACATATAGCTTGCCATCCTTTTTGTTTAGCCTGCAAGCAACTGCAAATTCAGACCGTTAATTTTTGTATTAGTAATATAAATTAGTATTGTCTAACTTACCGATAAAGTTAAGGAAATTATAGAAGTTTATTTTAATTTATGACGCTTTAGCGCATGTGCCTGCCTTACAACGCCAAATACTTGCTATTTACCATTTAGTTTTGCTTTAATGCAATCACAATAAGGAAGCGTTTGTATACCTTTAGCTATTAAGCATAGCTATACAAATTATTAAACTTACTTTTTAACAGGCAAGATAATGATCTTAAATAAAATTAGCCAAGCAATTTTGCTCTCAGGTGTTGTTTTTCTTAGTGCATGCTCTGAGCAAGCGCCGTCTTCTACCGACAACACAGCCGTAGACCTAGCCCAAGAAAGTGGTGCTCAAGCAGGTCCTGAGCTTATTAATACCGATAAACAACGTTTAGATATTTACACTGACTTTAGCCTAGAGGCTGATCTTTCGCATTTGAGTGATAACCAAAAAGCGATGGTGTCTAAGCTTATTGATGCATCTAAAATTATGGATGAATTATTTTGGAAACAATCTTTTGGTGAAAATAAAGATGCGTTTTTAGCAAAACTGAGTGATGAAAAAGTACGTAAATTTGCTGATATTAACTACGGTCCTTGGGATCGTTTAAATGGTGACGAAGCATTTTTATCAGGCTATAAAGAAAAAGCCCTCGGTGCACAGTTTTACCCTGCAGATATAACTAAAGAAGAGTTAAACAAAGCTGACGTTGAGGATAAAAAAGGCCTTTACTCAGTAATTAAACGTGACGAGCAAGGTAATCTATACAGCGTACCTTACTCTAAAGAATACGCTGATGAGCTTGCAAAAGCAGCCAACCTATTACGTGAAGCAAGTAAACTTGCAGATGATAAAGAGTTTGCTAATTACTTAAATCTACGCGCTGACGCACTGCAAAAAGATGATTTCCAGGTGTCTGACTTTGCGTGGATGGATATGAAAAATAATCCAGTAGATGTGGTTATTGGCCCAATAGAAACATACGAAGATCAATTGTTTGGCTACCGCGCAGCTTATGAGTCTTACGTATTAATTAAAGATTTAAAATGGAGCGAGCGCCTTGCTAAGTTTGCAGCCTTTTTACCAGAGCTTCAAAAAGACTTACCAGTAGATGCGAAGTACAAACAAGAAGTACCTGGTTCGGATGCCGATTTAAATGCTTACGATGTTGTTTACTACGCAGGCCACTCTAATGCAGGTAGTAAAACCATTGCGATTAACTTACCAAACGATGAGCAAGTTCAGCTTGAAAAAGGCACTCGTCGCCTGCAACTTAAAAACGCAATGCGCGCTAAGTTTGATAAAATTTTAGTGCCAATCTCTGAGCAGCTAATTGTGCCAGAGCAACGCAAACACATTACCTTTAACGCCTTTTTTGCCAATACTATGTTCCATGAAGTGGCACATGGTTTAGGTATTAAAAACACGCTTACAGGTAAAGGAACCGTTCGCCAATCATTACAAGAACACGCAAGTGCACTTGAAGAAGGTAAAGCCGATATTTTAGGTTTATACATGGTTGAGCAGTTACTCAAAAAAGGCGAAATTACCGAAGGTACACTAGAGGATTACTACACTACGTTTATGGCTGGTATTTTCCGCTCTGTACGTTTTGGCGCATCAAGTGCACATGGTAAAGCCAATATGATCCGCTTTAACTTCTTTGCACAAGAAGGCGCATTTTCTAAAAATGACGAAGGTTTATACCGCGTAAACATGGAAAAAATGGGCGTAGCAATGGCTAAATTATCTCGCCTAATTTTAACTTTACAAGGTGATGGCGATTACGAAAAAGTAGATCAACTAATCGCAACACATGGCGATATTAAAGAAGAGCTTGCTAAAGACCTAGAAAAGCTAAGCCAAGCTAATATCCCTGTAGATGTAACCTTTAAACAAGGTAAAGACGTGTTAGGCCTTAACTAACCCAACACGTAATACATTACTAGCGCTGTAGTTTATAACTGCAGCGCTTTTTTTAGCTCTGCAATTTGTGGTTCTGTATATGGCACTGCCGGGTGCTTACCCCAAATTGGCGCAGGCCAAGCAGCATCAGTCGTAAAACGTGCAATATGATGAATATGTAATTGCGGTACTACATTACCTAACGCCGCTACGTTTAGTTTATCCGGGCTAAACACATCCATTAATAACTTACTTAACTTGGCTGACTCTTTTAAATACACAATTTGATCATCCTCAGATAAATCAATTATCTCTTTTAAGTTTGCCTGCCTTGGCACTAATACAAACCACGGATACTGGCTATCGTTTAATAAAAGCACTTTACACAGTGGCCAGTCGGCAAGTTCTATACAGTCGCGCTTAAGCTCAGGGGCAAGTTCAAATTTAGGGTTAGTCATTGTAATGTCCTACTTTATCTTTAATAAATGACACTTTATAGCATTTAGTTGCAGTTGCACACGCTTGGCTTTACCATTCAAAACAATATTTATAATAAGCTAAGGCAACCTTGTGCTAAAAAAAATAAAATACCTCTCACTGGCACTGCCATTAATGGTTGGCGCCGTTAGTGTTCAAGCAAAACCATTATCATTAGAACGTATTTTTGACGATCCGAGCCTTTCGGGGAAGTCACCAGTACAACTTAAATTTTCACCTGACGGCAGCCGCGTAACTTACTTACAAGGTAAAAACGATGACTACAACCGTTATGATTTATGGGAATACAACTTAAAAGACAACACTAATCGTGTACTTGTTGATTCTGCTAAGTTATTTTCAGGCCCAGAAAACCTTTCAGATGAAGAGAAAGCACGCCGCGAACGCCAGCGTATTTTTGGTAAAGGTATTTTAGAATATAAATGGTCTAAAGACGGTAAAGCACTTTTATTTCCACTCAATGGTGACTTGTATTATTTCGAGCTCGCTTCAGGTAAAAGTAAAAAATTAACAAACACAGAAACGTTTGAAACCGATGCGCGTTTTTCACCTAAAGGTAATTATGTATCGTTTATTCGTGAGCAAAACCTTTACGCTTTAGAGCTTGATTCTGGAAAAGAAATACAGCTAAGTAAAGACGGTGGCGGCGTTATTAAAAACGGCATGGCCGAGTTTGTAGCGCAAGAAGAAATGAGCCGTATGACGGGTTACTGGTGGTCAGGCGATGAGTCTAAAATAGCTTATACACGTGTTGACGAAACCCCTGTAAAAGAAGCAATTCGTAACGAAATTTACGCAGATGAAGTAAAACTATTTAATCAGCGCTACCCGTTTACAGGCACAGATAACGTTAAGATCCAGCTAGGCGTAGTTAAACTTAACGACCAAAAAGTTGATTGGATTGATTTAGGCAAAAATGAAGATATTTACATTGCCCGCGCTAAATGGCTAAAAGACAGCACTACGCTTTCTTATCAGTGGCAAAACCGCTCTCAGCATGATTTAGAGCTTCGCTTTTATAACAGCGAAACTAAAACACAAAAAGTAGCACTTAGCGAAAATAGCGACACATGGATAAACCTACACTTTGACCTTGAGTTTTTAAAAGACAAAAAGCATTTTGTATGGGCATCTGAGCGCGATGGTTTTAAACATCTTTACTTATACCGTACTAACGGCCAACTTGTTCGCCAAATTACCTCTGGCGATTGGGCTGTTGATAGCTTAAAAGGTATTGATGAGAAAAAAGGTATTGTGTACTTTGCAGGACGTAAAGATACACCGCTTGAAAGCCATTTATACAGCGCCCCTTTATTTAAAAAAGGCGATGCAAAGCGTATTACCGAAAAAGGTAAGTACCACAGTGTTGTAATGGCAAAAGATAGTAAAACTTTTATCGATAATAGTTCATCTGATAATACGCCAAACTCAGCCGCTCTTCGTAAAGTAAACGGCGACTTTATTACTTGGCTTGAAGAAAACAAGCTCGATAGTAACCACCCGCTTACGCCTTACTTAAGTGATTTAACAACACCAGAATACGGCACAATTAAAGCACAAGATGGCCAAGTAATGCATTACCGTTTATTTAAGCCAAGTAATGTAAGTGATGGCAAAAAACACCCTGTTATTGTTAATGTTTACGGTGGGCCGCACGCACAACGCGTTACCAATAGCTGGCGTAGTAAAAATTTGTATTTTCAATATATGGCGCAACAAGGCTACGTTATTTTTCAGCTTGATAACCGAGGTTCTTACAATCGCGGCAAAAAGTTTGAAGATGCTATTTATAAAAACTTAGGCGTAGTAGAAGTTGCCGACCAAATTAAGGGCGTAGAATTTTTACGCTCCCTTGATTACGTAGATCCACAGCGTATTGGTATTTATGGCCACAGCTACGGCGGCTACATGGCATTAATGACAATGTTTAAAGCGGGCGATTACTTTCAAGCAGGCGTATCGGGAGCACCAGTAACTGATTGGGCATTGTACGATACCCACTACACTGAGCGTTACTTAGGTAATCCAAACACGAACGCAAAAGGCTACGAAGACAGCGCTGTGTTCCCATACGCAGATGGCTTAAAAGGCCCATTAATGATTTACCACGGTATGGCCGATGACAACGTGTTATTTACCCACGCCACTAAGTTATTTAAACAACTTCAAGATAACGAAAAACAGTTTGAGATGATGACTTACCCGGGCTCTAAACACAGCCTTCGTGGTAAACAAGTGCAAACGCATTTGCATCAAACCATTACTAATTTCTTTAATCGTCATTTTGATGTTAAATAATTAAACCATTTAAAAATAGACCAAAGGCTGATTGAAATATCAGCCTTTTTTTTGTCTTAATAGGTTATTAAGCCTAGATTAAACGCCCTTTTTAGCTACGCTTATTCTATGCGCTAATGCGCACACTTATTGAGGATAAAAGTATGCCTAATTTACGTAGTTTTAGTATATTCCAGCGTTTTTCACTGTTAATAGCCATTGTTGTATTTGGCCTAATAGTACTGAGTATATCTAGCCTAACTCATCAATATAGCTCACTCAAAAACGAGCAATATCTAAAAACCCAAAATGTAGTAGAAACCGCATACAGTGTTATTGAACATTACTATGCACTTGAGAAAAACAACACCCTCACGCAAGAGCAAGCTCAAACCCAAGCTCTTGAGGCTGTAAGGGCCCTACGCTACGAAAAAACTAATTATTTTTGGATAAACAACTACCAACCAATAATGGTAATGCACCCTATAAAACCGGCGCTTGAAGGTAAAGACTTAACCAATAACAAAGACCCCGACGGCAAAGCGCTATTTGTAGATATGGTTAATATTGTTAAACAAAACCGCGAAGGCTTTATTCCTTACAAATGGCCAAAGCCTGGTAAAGAACAACCTGTAGATAAAATAGCGTTTGTAAAAGGGTTTAATCAGTGGCAATGGATTATTGGTTCAGGTGTTTACCTTGATTCGATTGACGAAGCATTTAGCGAGCAGCGTAACCTTATACTTTTTAGCGCATTAATAATGATTATTGCAGTTATAATCCTCAGCTACTTTATAGGTAAGAGCATCTTAACCCCTACTCGCCTAGCTGCCGATATGATGAAAGATATTTCCCAAGGCGAAGGTGATTTAACCCGTACGCTTAACGAATCGGGTAATGATGAAATTTCAGAGCTGTCGCGTTCATTTAATTTATTTGTGTTAAAAATGCGAGAGTCGTTGGTTCATGTGTCTCAAAGTGCCGATGATGTAAATAAGCATGCCTATACCGTTGACGACTCTAGCAAAACTAGCCATTCGTTTATCGAGCTACAAAACGACAGCTCCACACAAGTTGCTGCTGCAATGGAGCAAATGACTCATCAAATCCACGATGTAAGTCGTAATGCCGAGGCAGCAGAACAAGCTGCCAATGATGCCGCATGCAATGCATCAACAGGTAAAAGCGTGGTTGAAAACACCATTACCGCCATAAAAACACTTTCTAGCAATATAGAAACGGTAAGCCAAGTCACTGAAGATTTGGCCAACGAGAGCAATAATATAGGCTCAGTACTTGATGTGATTAGAAGTATATCGGAGCAAACTAATTTACTAGCGCTTAACGCTGCAATAGAAGCAGCTCGAGCCGGTGAGCACGGCAGAGGCTTTGCTGTTGTAGCCGATGAAGTACGCACACTAGCGAGTCGTACAGGGCAAAGTACTGACGAAATTCAAGCTATGATCACTAAATTGCAAGAAGGGGCAAAAGCCGCTGTTGAGGCTGTTAAGTCAAGCCAAGCGCTTTCGGTTTCTACCGTTGAACAGGCTTCATCTGCTAATACATCGCTTAGTGAAATTGAAAGGCTTGTGTCAATTATTACTGAAATGAACAGCCAAATAGCGCGAGCCACAGAGCAGCAAACACAAGCTGCCGACGAAGTTAATTTGCGTATTAACGAGCTATCTCAATCAACCGAGCAATCACTCAATAATACCAAGCAGCTTACTGATGCCAGCGACAATCTTAAACAAAGTAGCCAAGGGCTTTCGAGTGTGGTTAATCGCTTTAAATTAAAATAATTCAAAAAAAAGCCCTGAATTATCAGGGCTTTTTATTACATATGCGTTTTTAGCTTATACCATTTCGCTTAATTAAGTGATCTATTTTTAGGATGGAAAAACGTGTTGATAGCTAGGCAAAAAATTTGCTATTTAGTTGTTCTAAATGAGAATTTTTTAACACAGATAGCGACACGTTTAGCCCCGAAAAATGATTAAGTATTATTGCGGATTGGTATTACATACAGTAGCGTGCAAATAAGCTTGTTACTGATGCAGCGGTAGGCTTACCGTGCTGCCAATCGCCTCCTTCAACACCGCTACCGGCAATATCCATATGCACATAAGGCAGTGGCTGAGCTGAGTCGTTACCGTGTTTATCAAGCCCGCCAACAACAGCTAAAAATGCCATAGGGAACTGATGGCCACGGGCTGTAACCGCAGAAGCCGCATTATTACTTGATAAAACATCATCAGCTAGCGTGCGCGGTTTTATAAAGTCGTAGTCTTCACGACGAGAGCGCGAAACCTCTGCGCCATCAGCCCATAAGTCACCAAGGTCAGCAATTTGACGTGATGTATTAGCACTGCGTGCAGGCCCGTTTTCTACATAAGCTCCGTAAGGACCCATTGCACGTGCCGCATGACCCGTTAATGTTGCTACCGTAAATAACGTTGGATTAACTTCTGTTTTAGCCAAATCTTTCATTTCGCTAAGTAGGTCACCCATTGCTAAACGCCCTTCTGCATCGGTGTTACCTATGCGTACACGTACGCCTTCACGGCTAGTAATTATTTCATCTGGTACAAAACAATCTGAGCCAATAGAGTTACGCACAACGGCTAAGTACGAAATAACTTTAACGCCTTTAGGCTGATAATCAGCAACCGATTTCATAAAGCCAGCAACTGACGCAGCACCGCCTTTATCACGGCTCATACCTGCCATGTAACCGCCTACTTTTAAATCTGCACCGCCTGTGTCGTATACTAAACCTTTACCTACAAACATAAGCGTGCGGGTAACTTCGCCCTCAGGCACGTATTCAAGCTTAACAACGCGAGGGTGGTGGCGCTCTACTGCATACGATGCACGTGCAACCGTACTTAGCATTGGATAGTTTTTATCAATTAAGTCTATGTCGTCAACAACATCAACACTTACGTTTGAGCCTTTAAAAAGCTCCACGCAGTAATCTGCAAAACGAGGAGGCGCCATACGCTCTGGTTCAGTACCACATAAATCACGTGCGGCATATTGCCCTGCCGCAATTGCATTTACAGCCTTAACCGTTTCCTCACTTGCGTCAATTAAACCAATTTGAGTAATTGGCTCAATGCCTTCGCCGTGATATTCACGGGCTTCAAGTGGTTGCCATAAAGCTTGGCATGCACCTAAATAAGCAACTTCTAGCGCATTTTGGTAACGTTCATCAGTATGCAAGTTTGGTAAGTAAATAGCAGGGCTGACACTCCCCGACGCTTTCGCTTCATTTATAGCTAGTTTAGCGGCATCAAAATAGCGGCGAACATCGTCGTAATCTCGGTTTAGTGGGCCTGTTGGCGCAAGAATAACGCGTGTATTTTCAATAACTAAAAAGGTAACTTGCTTGCCAATACGAGAGTCTACTTTAGCTTGCGCGTTTATAGCATCGCTTAGTGAATTATTGGCTAACTGAGAAAAGTCATCACTAATAATAATAAGTGCATCGTGAGAAGAAGAATCAAGGCTAGCACTTAGTGTAGGTGCAGCGATTGCTTGAGGATATGCCATAAGTAAAGCTCCTGTTATTAAACATAAGGAGGCTATTATCGTCGATATAAAAACACAAAACCAGCCAGCTGCGATAAGCAAATTTTGCTCTGGCAACTTGGTGTTACAGTAAAAAGTGCACGCTAATCGAGAATACTCAATTGTAGATTTAAATTAGGCTCATTTTTTACGCCCACCCCAATCCCTAACAGGCGTACAGGTTGTTGCATGCCTCGCTGGTACGCTTTACTTAACAGCTCAGTAAAAATATCAGTATTTAGCTGATGATGTGCCTGATCGGCACTGGTCACCACAAAATTTGCAAACTTCACTTTTACACTCAGTTTATTAATTCTGTTTTGTAGCTGCTGCTTATTAAGGCGAGTAGTCAGCTCCTCTAATAATTTAGGCAGTTGTTCTAAACATTCCTGTAAACTATTTTTATTGTATTCATAAGTGTGCTCCACACTTAATGATTTACGTACTCGCTCTGTAGATACAACCCCAATATATTCACCCGCGCATTTTTGATAAAGCGATACCCCAAAATTACCTACATGTTGCTGCATCCAATTTACGCCTTTTTCGCGTACGTCTTTACCTGTATATAGCCCTTTCAAATTAAGTTTTTCTAGAGTCACTTTCCCTACTCCAGGGATTTTACCAAGCGGTAGGTTATTTAAAAACGCATCCACTTCATCAGGTAAAACCACAAACTGGCCATTGGGTTTATTTTCATCACTGGCTATTTTGGCAATAAATTTAATGGGCGCCACACCTGCAGAGGCTGTAAGGCCGGTATCGTTATAAATATCGGCTCTAATTTGCTGGGCAATTAACGTTGCACTGCCTTTACATGCTGTGCTGTTGGTTACATCTAGGTAGGCTTCATCAAGCGAAAGAGGTTCTATTAAATCGGTATAGCGCTTAAATACAGCGCGAATTTGACTAGAAATATCTTTGTAAACAGACATACGCCCAGGCACTATTACTAGGTCTGGGCATAACTGTTTAGCGTGGTAGTTAGACATAGCAGAGCGTACGCCGTACTCTCTGGCTATATAGTTTGCTGTAGAAAGCACGCCTCGGCGACTATTGCCGCCGATGGCTAAAGGCACATTGGCAAGCTTTGGGTTATCGCGCATTTCGACCGCTGCGTAAAAGCAGTCCATATCGATATGAATAAACTTTTTCATCACCGCAAACAACTGTTTATTTATACAGCCATTATTATTGAATCACTTTTAATTAGCAAGTCCCATTAATTAAAATGGCTGCTTAAAACGCTTAGGTTTTTTAAAACAATGTAGCCAAAAAACAAACTCAAATAAAAACCCTGCTGCCAGTAGTATAATACCACCAGAAGCATTGCCCATTGCGTAGCAAGCAAAAGACGCTATAAAAACTAAACTGGCTAATGCCCAATTAATTATATTTTGCATGTGTGTTCTCGTGTGTGCTGTGTCTGTGTAATTAAACTGTAGACCTAAAATTTAAATAGGTACAATCATCTTATAAAAAACATAAAATTAATTACCTTGAGCTAAATACACCATATTGATAACCTAACTCATTTAAAACTAAGAGTATAAGTACATGCAAAGGTTCAAAGATAAACACCCTATCCATACTGACATTACAGTAGCTTGGGCTGACATGGATGCACTGCAGCACGTTAACAACGTAGTGTACTTACGTTATTTTGAAATTGCTCGCATCGACTTTTTAAATAAAATAAACCTGTTTGATACAATAAAACCGGGCGGTATTGGTCCGGTAATAAGCGAGAACAATATTCGCTACAAACGCCCTGTTACTTTTCCAGACACATTAACTGTTGGTATTACTATTTCAGATATAAAAACGGATCGTTTTTTAATGAATTATTCAGTATTTAGTCATGCTCAACAAACCGTTACAACTACAGGGTCTTCTTTGGTTGTAATGTTCGACTTTAAAACAGGGCAAAAAGCCGCTATTTCAGAGCCATTATTATCGGCCTTAATTAGCCACTCTCAAGATCTTACATAATTTAAGGATTTTAAATGCAATACAATCCGTTAGGCAGCAGCGGCGTTGATGTTTCAAGAGTATGCTTAGGTAGCATGACATGGGGTAAACAAAATACCCAAAGCGATGCTGATGAGCAAATAGCTTACGCACTCGAGCAAGGCGTTAACTTTATTGATACCGCCGAAATGTATGCCGTGCCACCTTCACCTGAAACTTACGGAAAAACCGAAGAAATTATTGGTGATTGGCTTAGCCGAAATACACAAAAGCGTGGCGATATTGTACTTGCGACAAAAATAGCGGGTAATGGGTTATCGTGGGTGCGTGATGGCAGCGATATAACCCGCAGCGCAGTAATAGAAGCCGTTGATAACTCACTTAAACGCCTGCAAACCGATTATATAGATTTATACCAATTACATTGGCCTAATCGCTCTACTCCACATTTTGGTAGGCAGTGGCCTGGCAAACTAACCTTTAGCGATGTAAATACTGAGCAACACCAAGCCAGTATGTTGGATATTTTAGAAGGCCTTAACGAGTGTGTTAAAGCAGGTAAAATTAAGCACTGTGGGTTATCAGACGATACGCCATGGGGTATTAGCCAGTTTATAGGTTTAGCTAAAGAGCATAATTTACCGCGCATGGTGTCTATTCAAAACGAATTTAGCTTAGCGCATGCCAAAGATTGGCCTTATTTAATTGAGCAATGTATACACGAAGATATTGCTTATTTGCCTTGGTCGCCACTTGCGGCAGGCATGTTAACAGGTAAATACTTAAACGGCGCTCGCCCAGAAGGCTCGCGTTGGACTTTCATGCAACGTAATGGCATTTTTAGAGACACAGCCAATGCTCAAAAAGCGACGCAGCAATATGTTGATTTAGCTCATGCTAACAATATAACGCCCGCCCAGCTTGCCCTTGCATGGTGTAACCAAGTGGATGGCGTTACTTCATCTATTATTGGCGCTACAAGCATGGCTCAGCTCAAAGAAGATATAGATGCATTTAACATTACACTTAGTAGTGAATTACTTGATGATATAGCGACTATATTTAAAGACTACCCAATGCCTTACTAAAGCACGCTGATATAAAATAGAAGCGTATTAAAGCAGTATTTTTATACTGCTTTTTTTATAAGAAAATTTGCTGAAAAACACTCTCTAACTATACTTAGTTCACCGTTAACAAATTAATACTTAATGAGTTATGCTGAAAAAATCTTTTTTATTTATTAGCGTATTTAGCTGTTTGAGTGCGTCTACTTGGGCTGAAGAAAATACCCCAATAAAAGAAATCATTTGGTTGCAAAGTTACACGCCACCTTTTCACATAGCTAAAAACGAAGACGCACCTCAAGGCGGAATTTGTGATAATTTAACCGAGCAATTAATTAATGAGATTGGTGATGTAAAACACACTCGCTTAATTGTTCCTCAAAAGCGAATTAATAAGTACTTAAACGAGGGGCAAAACATTTGTTTCCCGTGTGTTATTCATAAAAAAGTAAATAATCACTTATTTAACTATTCTACACCTACAACGGTTTACCCTCCGTTTAATATTATTACCACTAAAGAATTAGCACCAGAGCTTAGTAATAAACACGGCTCACCTATTAAACTAGTAAACTTACTTGCAGATCCGTCTTATGTTTATGGACAAGCGGCCGCAAGAAAGTACACAGACAAAATAAATACTATTATTGAAAATACCACAGTTCATCACCAAGCATCTTTAAGTTGGAGTAGCGAGAACGAAAGCCAAGCAGTTATATCGCGCTTGAGCCACGGCTTTTTAGATTACTCTATCGACTATCCATTTATGAGTGATTACTTTGTTAAGCACAGTAAATTTAAAAACATTGTGAGCTTAGCAATTGAAGAAGATAGCCGAGAGTACGTATTAGGCGCTGTGGGGTGCGCAGCCAACGCGCCTAACAATTTTGCAGTGCAAGCAATAAACAAAATAAATAAAGCACTAAAAAGCAAAGTGCTCAATAGTGAAAAGTACCAGCAAAGCCAACAGCTTTGGCTTAAACAGAGCTTTCCTGAGTTCAACTCCCACTTTAAGCAACAAGTGTTGCCTATTACTGAGCAACCCACTGCTGAGTTAGCAAGCACTTCTCATTTGAGTAAAGACTAACCGTAAATGTATTCCCACACTTAACCTCACCCACACCCGATGGCGTACCAGTCATAATAATATCGCCATCTTCTAAGCTCATAAATTCGCTTATCTCTGTAAGTATTTGCTCAGGCTTGTGCAACATAAAGTGAGTATCACCTTGCTGAATTACCTTATCGTTAATTTTAAGCTCAAAAGTAAAATGCTGCGCTGCATCACTAAGCTCAACAAAGTCAGTAAAAATAACAGAGCTGTCAAATGCTTTTGCCCGCTCCCATGGCAGCCCTTTATTTTTTAACTTACTTTGTACTGTACGCTTAGTTAAATCTAGGCCTAGCCCTACGCCTGCAATTTTTTTATTTTTAATAACAAAGCAAAGCTCGGTTTCATAATGAAGAGTATCGTTATTATGAGCAGATAAAAGAGTGCCTGTAATTGCACTATTTGGTTTGTTAAACAACACCATTTGATCGGGTGTTTCGTTGTTTAATTCTGCAATGTGTGCGGTATAGTTACGGCCAACACACACTACTTTGGATGGTGTAAATTCTTCAGATAATAACTTTATTAAATGCATATAATAACATCTCAATTATGAGCTAATTAGTGTTTCTAACAAGCTCAAGTTAATAGGTTTTAGTAAAACGCGATCTATATTTAAATCTTTGATCTGTTTAGGATCCGGCTCTGCACCACTTACAATAACCAGCCTTAACTCAGGATAACGCTCATTAATTTGCTGCCCTAAATCAACACCTCGACCATCGGGTAAATGCATATCAAGCAATACTTTGTTGAATTGTTGGTCATGATTGAGAATTTGCAAACATTGTGCGCAACTTGAGGCAATTACGGTTTCAACCCCCAAGCTTTCTAGTAAAAGTTGTGTGATTTGTGCTGCATCATGGTCATCTTCAACAAGTAAAAAGCGTTGCTTTTTCTCTGTTAGCACTTTATCTGACGCAATATTTTTAGCCTGTGGCGCACACTCAGGAGCAATTAAATAATCCTGTAAGCATTGATATAACGCGCTGCTATCTACGGGTTTTGGTATTACATCGTTAAAACCAAGCGCTGCAAGTTCTTCATGAATGCCCTTCATAGTAGCCGCTGTAAGCGCAATAATAGGGCCTTTGTAGCCCATTTTTCTAAGTTCGATTGTGGCTTCTTTACCACCCATTACTGGCATATGGATATCAATAAAAATAATATCGTATGGCGCTTTGTACGCATCAGCTATACGTACTTTTTCAAGCGCTTGCTGGCCGTGTTCTGCATAATCTACACGTGCACCACAGGTGCTTATCATATGGCCCACGAGCATGCGTAAGTCACGCAAGTCATCAACAACTAACACGCGGCCATGTACTTTACAGGGTGCAGATTTACTTTGTAACTGCGGTGCGCTACTAAAATTAAGCGTTTGGCGTTCTACCCCACTAATATCACCCGGATAAACCGAAATAGTAAACGTTGAGCCTTTACCCACTTCTGAGTGTAAGTCTATTCGCCCGTGCATTCTGTTTAGTAGCTCAGCACATATAGCTAAACCTAAACCTGCGCCCCCAACAGAGCGAGATTCAACATCGGCTATTTGTTCAAAAGGTTTAAAAATAAGCTCTTGTTTTTCTGGTGCTATGCCCATGCCAGAGTCTTTAATGCTAAAAAATAGCATTTCGGTATCATTAACCCATTGAGTCCAGGCTTTAACAACAATTTCGCCTTTATCGGTAAATTTAACCGCGTTATTAATTAAGTTAATGAGTATTTGGCGCACACGCGTTGCATCAAGCTTGGCAACTAACGGGAGAGGCTCTTGGGATTCAAAGCGTAAAGTAAGGCCTTTATCAAGCACCGATACCCGCATTAATGTGTACACATCTGCAAGCATGCTGTCTAAATTTACTTCGCTTAAAGTAAGCTCTAGCTTGTCGGCAGCTATTTTTGATAAATCGAGTACGTCGTTTAATAAACTTAATAAGTGTTTACCATTTCGATAAATAACACCTAATTCGTTTTCGGCTTGGTGGCTAAAGTCACTTTGAAGTAACAGTTCGGTGTAACCTAAAATTGAAGAAAGCGGAGTACGTAGTTCGTGGCTTAAATGTGCTAAAAATCTATCTTTTGAGCGGTTTTCAGCTTCCGCTTTTAAACGCTCAACTCGCTCACCTTCTACATCTTTACGCGCTAAAGCATAACGTATAGCACGCGCAAATCGGCTCGAGCTCATTTCTGTTTTTATTAAGTAGTCAACGGCGCCCGCATCAAGCGCAGCTGAGTCTAACTCATCGTTTGATTGCCCCGTTAACATAATAATAGGGCCGCTAAAGCCGTTGGCTATCGCTTTTTTTAAAACGCTTAGGCCGTTAGATGCACCTAAGCGATAGTCGAGTAAACAAATATCATGCTCATTTTTACTGAGCTTTTCAATTGCTTGCTCTGGAGAGCTTATCCATTCTACATTAAACGTATGTGAATCTAATTGTTGTAAATAGTCGCAGGTGAGTATGTAATCATCTTCATCGTCTTCAACTAGCAGCAGCTTAGTCACTTTATCTAACATAGAATCTCCCTTTAATCGTTAAATGTTGATGGTAGCTCTACAAACTCTACCCAGTACTTTCCTAATGTTTTCATCAAATCAACTAAGCCATCAAACGTTACAGGCTTAGTAATATAAGATGCAGCACCTAAGTTGTAACCTTTAACCATGTCTTCTTCTTGCTTAGACGTCGTTAAAATTACAACAGGAATACCTTTTAAGTTAGGGTTAGCCTTGATAGCTTCAAGCGCTTCTCTGCCATCCATTCTTGGCATATTTAAATCAAGTAGAATTAAACCAGGACGCGGCGATGTTGTTTTATCTTCAAACTTACCACGGCGCTCTAAGTACTCTAATAGCTCTACGCCATCTTCTACAAAATGAAGTTCGTTTAAAACGCGGCTCTCTGCAAGCGCATCTTGTGTTAACAAGCGATCATCTTCATCATCGTCTGCCATTAATATGGTGATTGGTTTTACTTTTGAATACGGCATTTACGCCTCTCCTTGCAAAGTGAAAAGCGATGCTTCCACTGGTAATTTTATAGTAAAGGTTGCACCTTCACCCTCTATGCTTTGAGCGTGTATAACACCACCATGACGCTCAACTATACGCCTACATACCGAAAGCCCTATCCCTGTGCCTTTGTACTCAGAGCGCCCATGGAGACGCTGAAATGGTACAAATATTTTATCTGCATATTCTTGCGAGAAGCCTATGCCATTATCTTTAATTGTTACTACCTGCCATTGAGCATCAACATTTAGCTCTTCACTAAACTCATTTACATCTTCATAGGTAATATCTATACGAGGTGTTGTGCCTGCTTTTCTAAATTTAACCGCGTTAGAAAGTAAGTTTAAAAACAACTGTTGCATCTGGCTTTTATCGGCCTGAATTACAGGTAGTTTATCAACATTTACTTGCGCGTTACTTTCATTAATCGCAATTTCTAAATCACTTAAAATATCTGCAACCACATCGTTTAAGTCAGTATCGTCAAAGTCTTTGCCGCGCGTTGTTACACGAGAAAACTCAAGTAAATCGTTAATAAGGTTAGACATACGCTGCGCTGCATTTTTCATTCGCCCAATGTAGTCTATACCTTTTTCACCTAGCTCATCTTTAAACATGGTTTCTAGGCGGTCACTAAATGCCTGAATTTTACGAAGCGGCTCTTGCAAGTCGTGACTCGCTACAAACGCAAACTCTTCAAGCTCTCGGTTAGAGCGACTTAGCTCGTCAGAATACAAAGTAAGCTCTTGAGTACGCTCTGAAACTTTACTCGCTAAAGTTTCGTTTTGCTTTTCAAGATCGACACGATACTGCGCAGCATTTCTTAAATTAAGTCGGGTCATTACAAACATACCAATGATAAGTAAAGCACTGGTAATAGCGGTAATAGCAAACGTAATTTTTGCCTCGTTTTTAATTTTAGCAAGCTTAGAAAAATGGCTAACTTTAAAAAGTAATTCGCGGTCTTGAATATCATTTACTTTAGCGCGAATTTGCTTATACAGTTTACGCCCTTTATGAGTATTTAATACATAAAGTGCACGTCTTTCTTTATCGTTAGTTGCAAGCTTTA
This sequence comes from Pseudoalteromonas sp. S3178, assembly GCF_005886985.1. Taxonomy (NCBI): domain Bacteria; kingdom Pseudomonadati; phylum Pseudomonadota; class Gammaproteobacteria; order Alteromonadales; family Pseudoalteromonadaceae; genus Pseudoalteromonas; species Pseudoalteromonas sp. S3178. The sequence continues at coordinate 20,532 of NZ_PNCW01000067.1, forward strand.
CGGTTTGTTTTAACTCAGCAATTTTAGATTCGGTGAGTAATAATAGCTCAGCTATACGCTCAGCTTGACCGTCAATTTCAGAGTGTAATGATTTAACATGATCAGTTTGCGCTTGGAGCTGATTAACCGCATCATAATAAGGTACTAAATAATCATCTTCTTCTGTTAATAAGTACCCTCGCTGGCCCGACTCAGCTTGTACAATAGACAAATGCAATTGCTCAATAGCAGTTGTAAGCATATTAGTATTATCTAAGCTTTTTTGCGTTTGAGTTAAACCTTGTATGGTATTAAGTGCTAAAAATGCATTACCAACAATAATACTTAGCACTACAACAATAAACGCTGCCCAGGTTACATTAGCCTTGCCTTGCTGTTTTTGCTTGATCATTTAACGTTAGCTTCCCACATTATAAAACTGGTTAATATTATCATTATTGAGAGTCAGAAATTTTTTGTAAACTGTTACTGCAGTCTTGGCAGTTAGCAATAATTTTATCAAGTGCTTCAAGCGCTTTTTGCTTTGGCATATCGTTTTCAAGCACGAGTTTAATAAGCTCTGCATTCATTGATATACGGTTAAGCGGTGCTCTTGCATCGTGCACTAATTTGTTTAATGGCTCTGTTTGCTTTTCTGATGTCATGCTTTTCCTTAAACCTACTAACTAAAATTTAGGGTTATTTATATTCTCCAATACCGCCATAGGCGTTTAAACGGTTATAAAGTGTTTTAGTACTTATTCCTAACATTTGCGCAGCAAGGGTTTTATTGCCTTGTACCTTATCAAGCGTTGCATGAATCAGTTCTTTTTCAACCTCTTCAATAGTTTGCCCTGCCGATACTTGCTTATCTTCTGTTTGCGTATTCACGCGTGAAAAAGGCGACTCTAAATTAGCCGGCAAAGTAATCTCGCTTGTTTGCGGATCGCTCATTATAAAAGCGCGGTGTATCGCATGGCGAAGCTCGCGCACGTTACCAGGCCACTCATAACTTTGCAGCTCTTTTAACTGCGCAGCAGTCCAGCTAAATGAAGTGCCATTTTCGTCATTTAATTGCTCTAAAAAGGCTTTAGCTAAAAGAGGAACGTCTTCTTTGCGCTCTCGCAGTGGCGGAATATCTATAGGGAATACAGCAAGCCTAAAGTAAATATCTTCGCGTATTACATTATTTTGCGCCAAATCAGTAAGTGTACGGTTAGTTGCCGATATAACACGACAATTTGTAGGTATTTCTCGGTTACCGCCTACACGTGTTACCTTTTTAGTCTCAAGTACGCGTAATAAATTAGGCTGCATATCAATAGGCATTTCGGTCACTTCATCTAAAAATAAAGTACCATTGTTTGATTGCTCAAATACGCCTTCTTTGCGTGCAATTGCACCCGTAAATGCGCCTTTTTCATGACCAAACAGTTCACTACCAATTAGCTCTTTAGAAAGTGCGCCACAGTTACTTGCAACTAAAGGGCCTTCGCATTGGCTCGCATTATGAATAGCCTGAGCAACCACTTCTTTACCTGCGCCACTTTCGCCCATAAGCATTACATTAGCGTTAGTTTTAGCTACACGTTCAATCATGTTGTAAAGCTGTTGCATTGGCTCAGACTCGCCAATTAAGCCACCAAAGTGACGTGTAATACCACTTTGTTTTGCTTTTTTAGGTGCTTTTTTAGGACCGTTTAATACAAGTTCTAAGTCTTCGCGCTGTAATGGTTTTAATAAATGGCCAATATTGGGCTCACACATATCAGCTAAAATACCTTTTACTGATGGGTGCCCAGATATAAGTGTAATTTTTGGATCTTGGCCAATCATTTTTAAATGATCAAGTAAGTGCAGGCCACTGCCATCTGGCAGCATAAAATCAAGTAACACATGATCAAAGGTATTATTTTCAAACCACTGATGTGCTTCTTTTAAACTCGTTGCAGTATTAATATTATGGCCGAGGAATTCGACTATGTGGCAAACGACGTCACTAAATTCTATATCGTCATCAACTAAAAGTATGTTCAACATGATAAATCCCTATGCTTTTTTATTATTCTACGCACCCTAACCATTAATTTAAAGGGTAACGCGAATTTGCTTTCATCAAATTTTTAACTTAGTAATTCAACGATTTATTATACCAACTTAATATTTACGCTGGCTGAAAAAAAACGATCACATTTAATTCTAAAAAAACAATTAAAATCGTTTGTATTTATATAATTATAGCAACTGTTATCATTAAGCTCTAAAAAAAGGAGACGAAATGCAGCAATTAAAAACCTTGGTTCATCCTGGTATTAATATTAACCAAGGTACCTCATTTACCCGTTTAACAGCACGTGCCATTGTTATTAAAAATAATAAAATATTACTTATGTATACAGCACGCTATGAAGATTACAGCTTGCCCGGTGGTGGCGTTGATGAAGGTGAAAGTATTGAACAAGGCTTAATAAGAGAGCTTAATGAAGAAACCGGAGCACAAAACATACAGGTTATTAAACCTTTTGGCTTATACGAAGAATATCGCCCTTGGTATAAAGACGACTTTGATATTATTCATATAAAATCGTACTGCTATGTATGCAATATTGCCGACGAACTTGGTAAAGCCCAACTAGAACATTATGAGCAACAAAATGGTATGAGCACTAAATGGGTTGATATTAACGAAGCCATTGCCCATAACGAGCGCACACTTGCCAATAGCGACAAACAAGGGCTTTCTATATTAAGAGAAACTTTTTTACTTAAGCGTATAGCTTGCGATCTACTTTAGCTTTTAATAATTATCTCCATGGGTGTTGTAAATTTTGCAGCCCCCAGAATATTTTACTGCATTTATTTTTTGATTTTCGTAGTTAAAGCTTAAGTTAGCACTTTAAATTTAAAATAATATCAATACAATCAGATGCATACCTACTTAACTTTAAAAACACAAAAACTGGCTTTGCCCTTGCACCCTTACAAATAACTAATTTGTAAGGAGATAGAAATGAGTAACACAGTTAAGACGATCAATCCCGCAACTGAGCAAACCATTGAAACCTACACACTGCTTTCTCAAGAAGAGGCAGAGCAGGCAATCGAAAAATCTCACGAAACATATTTAAAATGGCGTTTAACCTCATTTACCGAACGTGCTAAGCATTTAAATAAATTAGCATCACTTTTTGAAGAGCAAAAAGAAGCCATCGCTAAACTAATGACCGAAGAAATGGGTAAAGTGTACGAGCAAGGCTTTCAAGAGGTTGAACTGTGCGCTGGCATTTGTCGTTATACAGCAGAGCATGGCCCTCAAGTACTTGCAGATGAAGAGCGCGACATGGACGGCGGCCGTGCAATTATTAGCTATCAACCAACGGGCGTATTATTAGGTATTCAACCTTGGAACTTCCCGCTTTATCAAGTTATTCGTTACAGCGCAGCTAACATTATGGCCGGTAACACGACCGTACTTAAGCATGCGGGTAACGTTTTTGGCATGGCCGAAAAAATCGAAACACTATTTAAACAAGCCGGTTTTCCTGAGCATTGTTTTAGCAATTTACTTATTGATGGCAAAACAGCCAGCTCACTTATTTCGCACAAAGCAATTAGCGGCGTAACCTTTACTGGTAGTGATGGCACGGGTAAAAAAGTAGCCGAAGAAGCTGGTAAACACGTTAAAAAAACAGTACTAGAGCTAGGTAGTAACGATGCTTACTTAGTACTGGATGATGCCGATTTAGAGCTTGCCGTTAAAACCTGTGTAACAGGGCGTATGATCAACAACGGTGAAACCTGTGTATCAGCAAAACGTTTTGTTGTAGTTGAATCACTTTACGATGACTTTAAAGCCCAAATTAAAGAGCAATTTGAAGCGTTAAAAATGGGCGACCCAATGGCTGATGATACAGACCTAGGCCCAATGGCACGTGAAGATTTACGTGACAAAATTCATGACCAAGTAATGCAATCGGTTAAGGCCGGTGCAAATGTAATTACTGGTGGCGAAGTACCTTCGCAAACGGGTTATTACTACCCACCTACTCTGCTTGATAACCTAGCACCTGGCATGCCTGCTTACGATGACGAATTATTTGGCCCAGTAGCCTCGCTAATTAAAGCAAAAGATAACGACGATGCCATGCGCATTGCCAACGACTCTCGCTATGGTTTAGGCGGCGGTATTTTCTCTAAAGATGAGAAAAAAGCTATTGAACTGGCTAAAAAGCACTTTGACACAGGTATGATCAACATTAACGGTTATGGTTTAGCACAGCCAAACCTACCGTTTGGTGGTGTTAAAGAAAGTGGCTACGGCCGAGAGCACGGCGGCTTTGGTATGCGCGAATTTGTGAATATCAAATGTATTATGATTAATAGCTAATTTAGCTTTAAATACCAATACATAAAAAAACCTAAAAGTGGGTAACCGCTTTTAGGTTTTTTTTCTTTAAAATTAGATTACAGCAGAGCTCACCCCTTACTAAGACCAAACCCCACGAAACTAAATACTAATAGCTGAAAATATGCATGTTTCTTCTTAATCATTATCAACATTAAAAAATAATATAATAAATTCTGAGGCACTAATTGCAGTTAGCTGCATCACCAGCAAAAACATAATACCTATTCCGGCCTGAGGGTCAGCTTCAATGCCAAAAATGAGAACTGGCGCTAAAATAATAGTAAATAATGCAGCTATAATTCTGATAAGAAAGAGTCGTTTATTTTGGTAGTTATTAGCGTTCGCTAAAAAATACAAAACCAAATAAGGTAATAGCATAAACGCAAAGCCAATCTCCGTTGGCATCCAGTACTTGATTGCAACTGCAACTAAAGATAAGGCAGCAAGCGCCTTAACTGGGTAGTACATTTTTTTATAATTCACATGCTTTCCTTTGCACGCAGTGCTTCATTAGCACCAAGTAAAATATTGCCGAACAATATAAAAACTTTAACTATGCAATGCAATCTATTTCACTAGACTTAACCTGACAGGCAATAATGAGCGATAACCGGTCATTGAGTTTGGCCAAATATCGTCGTGAATTGATTGGTAAGGCTGCTCTTTGCGCATATATTCATGAAAATGAGCGCTGAGCGCATATTGGTTAATTTAACTTTATCTAAAAACTCTAGAAAACTTAGTGATAGTAATACCTTAGGTTATTTGTTAAAACTATATAATGCAGAAATATGCGCGATGAGCGCACTATTAAAATGTTAGGCAGGAGTTGAAGTATGTCAAAAGAAATTCAGCTCAAGTACAAAGGAAACAAGTGCTCTGCATGCGGGTTAAGTGTGAGTGAGATGTTAGCTCGCTGGGGCACGTTCAATAGGATGACTGAGTTTCATCATGTTGATGAGAGAAAAAAGGCCAAGAATTATAGTGCGCTGATACGACGTAATATTTGTACAGAGCAGCTGAATGAGCTAGATAAGTGCATTCTTTTATGTGCTCAATGCCATAAGTTGATACACGCCCAGAATATTAAGGCTGATTTAAACTTAAAGCTCGAATTTGAAAGCAAGGAATATGAACAGAAAGTAAGTGGCTGGATGATTCTAGATCTTCTGGAAAAGAAATTGAGGTTTTTCTCCGACCAGATGTTCAAGTTGCATATTTATCAAATCAGAATCGGAGAAGAGCAAGCTAGACCTATTGTAGGTATTGAAATGGATACAGGTGAATTCTTTTCTGGCCTATTTAGAGGGCTTCTAGAATACAAGTGTTTCGAAATACGAAACTCAGAAAATACGAAAGTTTTAATGAAAGCGCGACTACTAGATGGCAATGATTTTGAACTAAAGCAGGCTGTAGAGTTTCCATTTCTAGAGTATGAATGGAATGAAGAGGGTGTTAAATCTTGGGCACGAAATGGTAAGGTGCTAGACGAAAAAGGCCGCCTAATTAATTGTGGTACCTTAACTTCGATAAATGAAATTGTTTCAATTGCCTAACAATAAGCTGCACCTGACAAATATTGCTACGCTCGTTTTTGTGTATGTCGCGTAGCTCCATTTTACACAAAAACGCTCTCCGCAATATTTGCAGGTGAGCTTGGCATTAGGTGCACCGAATGATCGAGTTTAATTCAAACTTTTGGACAGTATTCATGGATGGTGATTCCATTCTTGAAATGGATAAAGATACATTTGATGAGTCAGAGGTAATGCTTACTGAAGATATACTTTGTTTCAAAAGTACTGATCAAACACTATTGGTTGATTTAGGCTATTACGGTAAAAATAAAAAGTGGACAATTTTCGTTGTTAAAAATAATGACTGGGAAAGCCCACTTGAACATATAGAATGTAAAAACCTATTGAGCGGCATCACTAAGATTCAAGAGTTATTACATATTTACCAAAGGCGCACCTAACAAGTGACTATGGTGTCA
>NZ_PNCW01000670.1:0-276 GCF_005886985.1 Pseudoalteromonas sp. S3178
ATACTGCGCTGCCCATGCCATATTTGCTTTGGCTTGGCTTGCAGGTGACCATAACATAAGACCTTTTATCTGCTCTTCTTGCGCCAAGCTGATCTTTTGCTGGTTTAAATAATCAATTAATAAAGCACCGCCTGTTGAAAAGCCACCTAAATACACCGTGTCAAAGTCTTCAAGCATCGATTGCACACCGTATGCAGTAGCAGCTCTCCACTGCGCGTGTGATACATCAACCAAAGCAGAGGCCGCAGTACCATGACCTGGTAACAGTAAAGTGCG
>NZ_PNCW01000671.1:0-304 GCF_005886985.1 Pseudoalteromonas sp. S3178
CATAAGGTTCACTTGGCATACCGGTAAATGGGAAGATCATCCGATCCATGCCGCCATCACCATCTTCGTCATGGATCACGTGGATCGCATACTGGCCTGCAGGCACGCCTTCAAAAGTGACCGTTGTGGTAGGGGTTTGCGGTGTGACAATCAGCTTGCGGAAAAAGTGAGCGTCTGGATCATTCACATTTTTATCGCTGTGGTAGTCAGCGCTGTTGTCAAATAACAGTACTAGCATTTGACCATCGGTATTGGTCACATCAGTGATCTCAACCGTAAGATTCGTTAGATCGGAAAGCACACG
>NZ_PNCW01000672.1:0-228 GCF_005886985.1 Pseudoalteromonas sp. S3178
GTTGAGTGCGGCTTTTGACGCGCGGTAGCAGTACCAGCCGCCAAGCTCAGTTTCATTGATACTCGCAACTCGCGCACTTAGAGAGGTGACAACACATGGATGACGGATCTTACTCAAGTGTGGTGCTAACATTTTAAGCCAAAGTATCGGTGTTAGGGTATTTGCTTTGAAAATCCAGTCAAAATAACTCTCAGAAATATCTTCTAAGCGCTTTTCTGGTGTAAATTC
>NZ_PNCW01000673.1:0-229 GCF_005886985.1 Pseudoalteromonas sp. S3178
TTTGTATTAGTACGGATGCCGATTTTGTGATAACAGGAGAAGTATATCCGGGCGAAAATAAACCCGAAGGTCCCTTTGGAGATCATTTAGGATATTATAGTTTACAACATGATTTTCCGGTAATGCGTGTACATGCGGTATATGCCAGAAAAAATGCTATTTGGCCGTTTACTGTTGTTGGAAGGCCCCCACAGGAAGATACCAGTTTCGGACAACTCATTCATGAAAT
>NZ_PNCW01000674.1:0-322 GCF_005886985.1 Pseudoalteromonas sp. S3178
ATATTCGCGCCACTCTTATTCCTGCGGTCACCGTACCGGTCGCCTTAGTCGGTAGTTTTATGTTTTTATTAGCAATGGGTTATTCAATTAACTTATTAACTCTACTGGCACTAGTATTAGCAATAGGCTTAGTGGTCGATGATGCCATTGTAATGCTAGAGAATATTCACCGCCGTATTGAACTTGGTGAACCGCCTTTATTGGCAGCTTATCGCGGCGCACGTGAGGTGGGCTTTGCAATTATAGCCACCACCTTAGTGCTTATATCCGTGTTTGTACCATTAGTGTTTATGGAAGGACGAATTGGCGCACTATTTACAGA
>NZ_PNCW01000675.1:0-210 GCF_005886985.1 Pseudoalteromonas sp. S3178
CTTCATTTGATTTTACTCATATTTTTATTAATTTTAACGGGTTGTGCGCAACAATTACCTCAGCAAAACGTAGCACAAGACTGGCAATCTAGGCTAAAACAACAAAAAAATTGGCAAGCGAGAGGTAAACTTGCATTTATTGCCCCTGACAATCGTCAATCAGCTAACTTTAATTGGTATTTAAAAGAAGATAAACAAAATCTGATTTTA
>NZ_PNCW01000676.1:0-277 GCF_005886985.1 Pseudoalteromonas sp. S3178
TGGTTGATTTGAGCTTCAATCTCTCCTAGCTCGATTCTATAGCCTCGTAATTTAATTTGTTCGTCAATACGCCCTATATATTCTAATTCACCATCTGAACGTAACTTTGCCAAATCACCAGTACGGTAGTAACGCATTAAATTTGGATTTGATACAGTATAAAATTTAATGCTATTCAATTCTGGCTTGCCATAATAACCAGCACTAACCCCATTTCCACCAATAACCATTTCACCAATACTTCCAATTGGCAGTAAGTTCCCACCAGAATCATGAA
>NZ_PNCW01000677.1:0-313 GCF_005886985.1 Pseudoalteromonas sp. S3178
TGCGCCATGAGATGGCCTGCAGGTCTTCGCTTTCCTGCTAGAATATCTTCTGCGAGATCTGAAGCGAGTCCGCCTTCGATGACAGCAAGGCAAATTCCTACAAGCTCGTTATTGCAAAATGCACCTTGTAAGTGCAGATCGGGTGCATCTAACAATTGCCTTAAATCATCCACGCTGGTTTGATAATGCGCTAATACGAGCAATGAAAAAACTTGCTCAAGTAACGAGCTATTTTCTATCAACTCACTCTGGGAAATAGCACGCATTGTGGTTGGTGAAGTGAGTATGGGTGATGTCGCTTTACACTCGAGTA
>NZ_PNCW01000678.1:0-246 GCF_005886985.1 Pseudoalteromonas sp. S3178
TTCTTTAAGCATTTCAGCCATTTCTTGCTTCATTAATTCGTAAAGTGCATCACCATCTTTTAGCTGCTTGCGATCAGCCGCATCTGTTAAGCTATCGATCAACTTCATCGTCGTATCAACACCTAAATCAGCTGTCAGTAACTGTGTTTCTAGCTCTTCAAATAAATCATCATCAATTTTCTTGCCTTTGAAAATCGACGCAATGCCTGACCCAAGGTTAACCTTAGTTTTTAATAAGCCTTTTTT
>NZ_PNCW01000679.1:0-352 GCF_005886985.1 Pseudoalteromonas sp. S3178
CGGCATAAACGCAGGAAAGTTTGGTACAAAGTCACAGGTAAAAGCAAATGGATCTGTTGTAGTTTGCATACTGATATGTTCACGGGCGATAAAATAACCCCAAATACTGCCTACCCCCCACGAAACAAATGCGAGGCTACGCAGTGCGAAAGAGCGAGGAGAAATCATACCGATTAAACCAGCTGCTAATAACCCCAACATAGCAAAACGCTGATAGATGCACATAATGCAGGGCTCTAAACCCATACCGTATTGGAAATACAGTGCAACGGCTTCAAAAATAGCAGCGGATAGTGCTAGCAATCCCCAAGATTGCCTAGAGAGATGAAAAGATGAAATCTTCATTATAGAG
>NZ_PNCW01000068.1:0-11192 GCF_005886985.1 Pseudoalteromonas sp. S3178
TTATCGCCTATTTATGGGGAGTAATCACACTTTATAGGCTCTGCCTTGCCTAAAAACCAAACACACTGCTGCAAATTCAACCATCAAAGATCAACATGCCCTAGGTATAACGTTATATTTTAATAAAATCTGTTTTATAGTAATTGCGCGACTCATCAAGAACAACTATCTACTCAAAAATTGATTTATGATTTTCTTGAAGCAATATATTGAATATAAAAATTCACGTATTGTTCACCAACGTTACTCTACGATTTCTTACAATGTTTCGTACATATAACTAAAAAAAACATGTTAATGTGTGAAAGTAAATTTAGAGGAGTGCTCAGTGCGCCGCAGTATAATTTTAAGCTTTTGTTGTATTTTAAGTGGTTGTAGCACAATGGGTTTTAACGACCTATTTAACGACTACGCCACTCAAATGACACCTGTAAGACATGCGATCGAAAATAATAATCTCGAAGAAGCACAGTCGCTCATTGCTAAAAATAGCGCTATGCACAGCAGCTACTTACTTAACCAATTAGAACAAGCTCGTTTAAACGATTTAGCAAACGCACCATCAGATGCTCAAACCAAGTTTGAAAATGTGTATACGCAAATGCAAAATAAGCGAGTAGCTGCAAAAGTTCAGTTAAGTGCAGGGCTTGAGCAAAGTAATGCATTATTTACTAACGACTCAGCCATTACATATTTACCGCCCGCTTACGAAATGAGCATGTTACATAGTTTTAAAGCATTAAATTATGTTTATAAAAATGATATTGAAGGCGCACTTGTAGAAGTGCGTCGCGCTAACAAAGTTCAAGTAGATGCTTTAGCAGATAACCAAACAGACATAGACTCAACAGTAAAAGAAGCACAGCAACACTACCCAAGTATGAGTAACGTTACACGAGACGTTAAAAATGGCTTTCAAAATGCGTATACGTTTTACTTATCGGCTTTGCTTTACCAAAGCGCTAAACAATATGACGATGCTTATATAGATTACAAAAAAGCACTAGCTATACAACCAAATAACATTTATTTACAGCGTGATGTAATGCGCCTTGCTAAAAAACAAGGGTTTGATCAAGACTTAGCTGAATTTAAAAAGCGCTATAGCGAGGCATCAAGCATATCTGCAAATCAAGGCGAGGTAGTTGTGCTATTTGAACAAGGCTTAGTGCCTAAACAAGATGAATTTAAATTACGCCTACCAATATATACATCTGGTGGCGATGCACGTTTTTATAGCCTTGCAATGCCAGTATATAAAGATAACGCCTACGTGCGTGGTGTAAATAATATCAACATAGACTCACAAAGTTTAGAGCTAAGCCCATTAGTACATATAGAAGCACTTGCAGCAAAAACATTAGAAGAACAAATACCTGCAAAAGTAGCGCGCCAAGTACTGCGCCTAGTCGCTAAAGAAAAAGTCAGAGCAGAGCTTGCCCGCAGCGCTGGTGACGTAGGAAATATACTGGCCAATATTTATAATTTAGCGTCTGAGCAAGCCGACACGCGCAGCTGGCTTACGCTTCCTAATCAAATAAGTGTAGCTCGCAGTAGCGTCAGCGCAGGCGAGCACTTAGTAAATATAGGCAATCACCCGCCTATAAATTTTACCGTTAGTAAGCAAAGGTTAACGTTAATTTACCTAACCTCTATTAATAACTACTTCAACTACCATGTAGTTCAACTCTAGGAGTCATCATGAAATACATAGTGCCACTACTTGCAGTCTTAATGCTAAGTGCATGTGCAACCCAACCTGTTACATCAGGAATATCAGTTGAACAAGGCAAAAACAACTTTAATGAGCAGTTGCGCGTTGATAACCCAGATTTAGGTAATAAGCTGGCGATTACTGATGTAAAAACGCGTCAAACTAACCAGTTAACCGACGTGGTAGTCACACTTTCTAGCCAATATAAAAAGTCACAATATTTACAGTACCAATTTAATTGGTTTGATAAAGACGGTTTTATAATTAAAGGCAATCACTCGCCTTGGCAAGCACTTACCCTATTTGGTTTTGCAAAAACTCAATTACCGGGCTTAGCACCAAGCTCTGATGCGGTTACGTTTTCTTTAGCTGTTAGAGAAGTGTCTACCGAATCACAAGAATTTAAAGATTAGAGGAAACAACAATGATCAATACAAAATTTAAAACAGTATCTACCTATGCTTTAGTAGGTTTAAGCGCGTTAGTATTAAGCGGCTGTGCAAATAAAGCAGTTGTAAGTTATGGCGATGCACAAGCTGTAGAAACAACCGATATTAACTTTGGCTCTACCGATTTACAAAAAGTTGCCAGCCAAATGACCGACTCATTATTAAGCTCGCCGGTTGTTGGCACAATGACCGCTAACAAGCGCCCTGTTGTATTTGTAGAGCGTATTAAAAACAAAACCAGCGAGCACATTGATACAGAATCAATCACCGATTCAATCTCTACTCAAATGCTTCGCAGTGGTAAGTTTCGTTTTGTAGATATGACACGTGTTGAGTCAGTGCGTGAACAACTTAATTTTCAAAACGAAGACGCCCTTGTTAACCCAGCAACAGCCGTTGCCTTTGGTAAGCAAATTGGTGCGCAATACATGTTATACGGAAACTTATCGAGCATAGTTAAATCAAATGCAGACAAATCAGACGTATATTACAAATTTACAATGCGCTTAATGGATATGGAAAGCGGCCTTGTAGAATGGGCTGACGAAACTGAAATTCGTAAAACTAAAGAAAAATCGACATTTGGTTGGTAGTTACTAAGCCTTTACGGGCTAATAAGCCCGTACTTGCTACCAATAGGAGATTATTATGAAAGCTATAACATTAGTAATGTGTGCTCTAATTACTATGAGCGCGCCAACTTTTGCCCAATATGAGCGAAATAAAGCAGTACCTGTTCAACAGGTTTTATTTGGTGATGTAAAATCGGTGCGTAATATTACCGAACAAGAACTCATACAAGATAAAAACAACGGTTGGAAAACCTTCGGCGGCGCTTTACTAGGTGGCGTAATAGGTAATCAGTTTGGTGGCGGAAGTGGGCGCACAGTGGCAACTATTTTAGGCTCAGTTATTGGCGGAAGTGTTGCACACAATAAGCAACAACAAAGCCATTATCAGCAAAATAATTTTGTTGAACTGTTAATACAAGTCGAAAATGGCGACCAGTTTATGGTAGTTCAAGATCAAGACCAGTCAATGCGTTTTAGCAGAGGCGACAATGTACGATTAGTCTATTTAAGTGATAACACCGTTCGTGTAGATAAAGCGTATTAGCCAATATATCAAGTTATTCATGACTAAAGTAAAAACGAGCCAAATTTGGCTCGTTTTTTTATGCATTTAAGTAATTATACTTGTCGATAATCTTTAAAAAAGCGCTTCATTTTAAGCATTGCATCCGACAAGTCATCTTTGCTTGGTAAAAACACTAGCCTAAAGTGATCAGGTTCAGGCCAATTAAATGCCCTACCGTGAACGAGTAATATTTTTTCGGCTTTTAGCAAATCGTACATCATTTTTTCATCGTCTTTAACGTTAAAATGCTCTGTATCTACCTTAGCAAATGCATACAAGGCGCCTTTAGGTTTTTTACAGCTAATTCCTTCAATTGCATTTAAACCGCGCCAAGCTATATCTCTTTGCTCGTATAAGCGCCCGCCTGGGTCTATTAGGCTATCAATTGATTGCACACCACCGAGCGCTTGCTGAATTGCGTATTGCGCAGGTACATTGGCACATAAACGCATAGATGAAAGTATTTCTAAGCCTTTTCGTAAATCATCCATAACCGAAGTGCGTCCGCTTAAAACCATCCAGCCCATTCTAAGACCCGCTGCACGATACGTTTTAGCTAAGCCATTAAAAGTAATAATTGGTACATCATCGCAAAGTGATCCAATAGACGTATGCGTTATACCATCGTATAAAATTTTCTCATAAATCTCATCACTTAACAGTAACAGCTTGTGCTCACGCGCAATGTCTATTAACTGCATAAGTAAATCGTCGCTATACACTGCACCCGTCGGATTATTAGGGTTAATTAGTACTAAGGCTTTAGTTTTAGATGTAATTTTACTTTTTATATCAGCAATATCCGGAAACCAATCTTGCTCTTCATCACACAAGTAATGCACTGGGTTACCACCAGATAACGTAACCGATGCAGTCCAAAGAGGATAGTCAGGTGCAGGAATAAGCACTTCGTCGCCATTATTCAATAGCGCTTGAGTGATCATTTGAATAAGCTCGCTTACGCCATTACCAATGTAAATGTTATCTACATCTAAGTTATGTAAACCTCGTTGTTGGTAGTGCTGATAAATAGCCACACGGGCTGAATAGAGGCCTTTAGAGTCACAGTAACCTTGGGCTGAATATAAGTTGCGGATAATATCGCGGTGCATATCTTCTGGCATATCAAAGCCAAAGGCGGCCGGATTACCTATATTCAGTTTTAATACTTTTTGACCTTCGTCTTCCATTTTTTTAGCTTGCGCTAAAACCGGCCCACGAATGTCATAACATACACCTTCTAATTTGTGACTCTTTTTAATTTCAGACATTATTACCTCTTTAGGGCGTATTGGCTTTATAGATTAAATTTGTTCAACCTAGGAGCGATTTAATCGCGACGTGAGGTGTGTGTAACCTAGTGGGCTCGTTAACTGCTCCTGCGTTACCCTACTGACTTACGTTCATGTAAGAATAAGTAAAAGTGAGTAACAAAGAGAAAATAGCCCCTAGGAAGACCCCTCTGGGCAATGCATGTTTGGATTTTATGTGTTGTTATCGTCTATTTATGTAGAAAAACCACACCGCATAGGCTCTGCCTAACCTAAAAACCAGACACTCGTTGCAAATTCAATCCAAGAAGATCAGCACGCCCTAGTGAGTATTTAGACTAACCTAGTAAAGGCGTAAAATGCTAGTCAATTTAGGTGCTTAATACTGAAATAAATTCACGTTTAAGCTGCATATTTTAACGAGACGCTAACCACTCATTTAATTTAACTTGAGAGCCTTTAACTTGCTCCATCAGATTATTTGAGGCATCGGTTGCTTGCGCTAAATCGTCAACAGTTAAGCTTTGCTCTATAATACGAGCAACTTCAGCAAGGCTTGATGCGCCAAACTGCGCAGCGTTAGACTTTAAACTGTGAGAGTGGCGAATAGCCGCTTCTTTATCTTGGCCAATAGTAGCCATAACGTCTGTACCTAAACGTTCAAATTCTGCACAGCAAAAATCAAGCGTATCCGGAAATTGCTCACCTAATAACGATTCCATACTTTCTAATGCAGATTCATCAATACTAATTTGTGTCATATTTTAAGCCCTTAAAAACAATCCGTGTTAAATCTATGTCAATACTATTACTCTATATTGATGCGTAAAAAAAACCAACTTAATTACCTTATAAATGTATAATTATGAGGATCATACTGGCAAAAAAGTTTATTAAATGGCACGCACACTTTGTAATAATTGTAATTTTTCACTTTCTACTTGTATTTGTAGTGCAGTTAAAGATGTAAATAACCACGTAAACGTTATTATTCTACAACACCCAAGTGAAGAAAAAATAGCAAAAAATACCGCTAAATTACTTAATTTAAGCTTAAGTGGTTGCCAAATAGTCAAAGGTGAAAATAATAACGACTTTGCGATTCTAAAAAGCCTACCTTTAGAATCAACAGTTTTACTTTACCCTAATGAGCAGGCTATAAATTTAGATGATAAAGCTCAAAGCGCTGAGTTAAACAAAATCACTCATTTAATCGTGATAGATGGCACATGGAAAAAAGCCTACAAAATATTACAACTCACTACGTTATTAAATCAGTTTAAAACAATCAGCTTTAAGCAATTACCTAAAAACCGCTACGCTATTCGAAAAGCCCCTAGAGCCGATAGCCTTTCAACACTTGAAGCCGTTGCTCATAGTTTGTTTTTAATAGAGCAGTTAAACCCCGCGCCACTTTATAATTTATTAGATGAATTAATAAAAAAACAAACCCAACATATGCCCGATCACGTAAAAGCACGTTACTTAGATTAAATACGGCGACATAAACGTTAATGCGTAATTACTCCAATAGATTAAAGCGAGGCTTTACTCGCCAAGGCCCCGACTATCGCTTTGACGACCAAGTCGACTTTAGCGATATAAGAACCACCTTTGGTTTTAGATCTATGGTTGTGGGTAAATGGGTTACTAAAGAAGAGCGCTTTATAAGTGCTAATTTAATTTACGATGCCCTAGCGGACCTTGCACAAATACTCCATTTACCGCCTAAAGCGATAGGCCTTCGCGGTAAACTTAATTTTGCATTTGGTCACGGCGGTCAAAAAGGTGTACAAGCGCACTACAATGCCGCCGACCAAACCCTAGCTCTTGCTAAAAATGCCGGTGGCGGCGCACTAGCCCACGAATGGTTTCATGCATTTGATCATCATATAAGCGAGCACTTATTTGCAGCTAAACCTCGCTTTGGTTTTGCATCAAAATTATGGCTTTCAAATACGCCTAATTTATCGCACCCTCTTAATAATGCGCTTAACGATTTTTACAAAAACGTGTTTTTAGATTTTGATGGGGAAGATGCAAATAAATTTGTACAAACGTGCATAAAACACGACCAAGCGCATAACATGAATTACATGAGTATGCCTGAGGAATTAGCTGCGCGCTGCTTTGAAGCCTGTATAGATGCTCACAGCACTATTCAAAATAGCTTTTTGGTTAGTGGCTTAAAAAGCAGTAATTTAATATACCCAAGTGATCAGCATGTTAATAAAGCAAATAAAGCGCTTAACCGTTATTTTGAATTACTGGGTTATGCGCTTCATAAAATAGACGAGTAATGTCTATATTAACTGGTTATTTATCGTCACTAATACGGCTTGCTACCGCACTGCTTTGATCTTTATATTTTGCGTCTTTACGAATGTTGTATGGGTTTTCGCACGGGCCTGAAAGCATTTCAAAACTCATTGCACCAATTTTCATCATTGGGCGCAGTGCTAGTGGTAGCTTACCTGAGTTATAAAATTCTAAAACAATATTGCCGCTCCAACCTGGGTCGATTCTGTGCGCGGTTACATGCACCATTAAACCTAAGCGGGCAAGTGATGAACGCCCGTCTAACCAGCCTACAATATCGGCAGGTAATGTTACTTTTTCATGAGTAATAGCCAGCGCAAGCTCGCCTGGGTGCAAAAAGAAAGCCTCGCCATCGGCAAGCTCAATCTCTTCACTCATTATTGATTCCATGGCTTTATTTAATTGATCTTTAGGGCCGCTTAAATCCACGAATGCTGCATTATGTGCATTAAAGGTTCTAAACTTATTCCCCAAGCGTAGGTCTGCAGTTACACCAGAAATCATTTCGCTCGTTGGCGCAGGCTCAATAACAATACGGCCATCGTTTAAGTATTCTTTAATATGTGTGTCTGAAAGTCTCATTTTTATTAATCTTCTGTAATCACAATTTCAATCGCATTGTGATGCTGTTGATAGTAAAGCGTGCTGGCCATTAGCCTCGCTGCTGCGCTGTATGTTTTACTTACTGCGGCGCTGTTATCGCTTGCAATAAGTTTGCCCTGCTCAGAGTATTCTCGAATATCTATCGCAAGTGGAATATGGCTAAGTACTGGCACGCCATGCTTGTGTGCCAATTTTTGTGCGCCATCTTTACCAAATACATGGTTTGCTTCACCACAGTGAGTACAAATGTAATGGCTCATGTTTTCAATTAAACCAAGCACAGGTACGTTTACTTTATTAAACATAGAGATGCCTTTTTGCGCATCGGCCAGAGCTAAATCTTGTGGGGTAGTAACAATAATTGTGCCACTTGCGGGTACTTTTTGGCTCATGGTCAATTGTATATCACCGGTACCTGGCGGCATATCAACAATTAAATAATCAAGCTCGCCCCAATCGGTTTCGTTTAATAATTGATTTAGCGCACCCGATGCCATTGGCCCGCGCCATACAGTTGCGTCATCACTTGGCACTAAAAAACCAATTGATTGGGCTTTAATACCGTTGGCATCAAATGGCTGAAGGCGTTTGTTATCTTTGGTTTGTGGCTCTGCGCCCACGAGTCCTAAAAGCATAGGAATAGACGGCCCATAAATATCAGCGTCTAAAATCCCTACTTTTGCGCCTTCATTTTTAAGCGCACCCGCTAAATTTACCGCGGTGGTAGATTTACCCACACCACCTTTACCCGAGGCAATAAGTACAATGTGTTTAATGGCTTTAAATTTGGCAGGCTCTTTAATGTTAACCACAGATTCAATGACCACAGGCACGCTTAAGCTTTCACTTACATGCTGCTGAACATGTGGCATTTCTGATTGCGCTGCAAATGGCAGTGTCAATTTAATGAGTATTGATTTATCGTCGTTTTGAGAAATAGAATTAATGAAGCTCTCATCAATTCCTACGGCAAAAGCCGCACTACGATACGCCGCTAAGGCAGTAATAATCGGTTGTTTTTGCACCGATTTAGAAGAGAATAGTTTCGACAGTCCAAACATAGCAATTAAATAGCGTTTCTTTGATGAAAAGTGCCACGGAATTATGTAACATTCAGGGCATTAACACCAGTCAATTAACAAAAATCCATAAGCTGTGCGCACTCTTGCCCTCTAGCTTGTAGATAAATTACTGATAATCTCCATTTTCACTATTAAAATGATGAGTTATCCTCAATTCGGAATGATTATGACGCAGCGAAAGATCCTGATTACCAGCGCATTACCTTATGCTAATGGCCCTACTCACTTAGGCCATTTATTGGAATACATTCAAACTGATATTTGGTCACGTTTTCAAAAGCTACAAGGCCACGAAGCATATTATGTTTGTGCCGACGATGCTCACGGCACGCCAATTATGCTAAATGCGCAAAAGCAAGGGATCACGCCTGAAGAAATGGTTAAAAATGTAAGCATTGAACGCCAACGCGACTTTGCCGACTTCAACATTAAGTTTGATAACTACCACAGCACTCACAGCCAAGAAAACAAAGAATTTAGCGAACTTATTTATAACCGCCTAAACGATGCCGGTCATATTAAAAAGCATACTATTTCGCAATTGTTCGACCCTGAAAAAGGCATATTTTTACCCGATCGCTTTGTAACCGGTACTTGCCCAACATGTAAGTCTGAAAACCAAAATGGCGACAGCTGTGATTCGTGTGGCGCAACTTACAGCCCAACAGAGCTAATTAACCCACGCTCTGTTATGTCTGGTGCTGAGCCTATTTTAAAAGATTCAGAGCATTACTTTTTTGACCTACCAGCATTTGAAGGCATGTTAAAAGAGTGGTTACACTCAGGTACTATCCAACAAGAAATGGCTAACAAGCTAGACGAATGGTTCACCGATGGCCTACAACAGTGGGATATTAGCCGTGATGCGCCTTACTTTGGTTTTGAAATTCCAAATGCACCAGGCAAATATTTCTACGTTTGGCTAGATGCGCCAATTGGCTACATGGCCAGCTTTAAAAACCTGTGTGACACAAAAGGCATCGACTTTGATGCGTTTTGGGCTGAAGGCTCAGACGCAGAGCTTTATCACTTTATTGGTAAAGACATTATTTACTTCCACAGTTTATTTTGGCCAGCAATGCTAGAAGGCGCTAATTTTAGAAAGCCTACAAACGTATTTGCACACGGTTTTGTAACCGTAAATGGCGAAAAAATGTCTAAATCTAAGGGTACGTTTATTAAAGCGCGTACTTATTTAGACAACCTAAACCCAGAGTATCTTCGTTATTACTACGCGGCTAAATTAAACAGCGGTATTATTGACCTTGATTTAAATCTAGAAGACTTTGCACAACGTGTAAATTCAGACCTAGTAGGTAAAGTGGTAAACATAGCGAGCCGTTGTGCAGGCTTTATTACTAAAAAGTTTGATGGCAAGCTAAGTAGCACTATTATGCAGCCAGAACTACTTGAAGAGTTTCAAGCAGCTGCACCAAGTATTACTGCCCATTACGAGAACCGCGAATACAGCCGTGCAATTCGTGAGATTATGGCGCTTGCCGATAAGGCAAACCAGTTTATTGATGGCGCTGCTCCTTGGGTGTTAATTAAAGACGAGACAAAACAGCAAGAAGCGCACGAAGTGTGCTCACTTGGCCTTAACTTGTTCCGCGTATTAATTACTTACTTAAAACCTGTATTACCAGAAATGGCTGAAAACGTTGAAGCGTTTTTAAATGATGAATTAGCGTGGGATGGTGTTCAAAATGCACTAGTAAGCCACCCTATTAATAAGTTTAAGCCGTTAATGCAACGCGTAGAAATGGATAAAGTAAATAAAATGGTTGAAGAATCAAAAGAAAGCCTAGAGTCAAAAGTAACGATTGACCCAAATAGCCCACTTGCAAAAGAGCCAATTAGCGATGAAATTGAGTTTGATGACTTTGCAAAAGTAGATTTACGCGTAGCTAAAATTGCAAAAGCAGAACACGTTGAAGGCGCCGACAAACTACTTAAGCTAACACTTGATTTAGGTGGCGAAACTCGCCAAGTGTTTGCGGGCATTAAATCAGCTTACGCACCAGAGGATATCGAAGGTAAGCTTACAGTAATGGTTGCAAACCTTAAGCCACGTAAAATGCGTTTTGGTATGTCTGAGGGCATGGTATTAGCCGCAGGCCCTGGCGGTAAAGAAATCTACATTCTTAATCCAGATGACGGCTCAGAGCCTGGTATGCGCGTAATGTAATATTACTCATACATTAAAAAACCGCTGATGTATCAGCGGTTTTTTTATGGGCAAAAGTAATGTTTAGTCGTATATTGAGCCTAGGCGTTTATACAAACGCCTTTGCATTAAATAAAGTGAATTGTAAATATGACCCAAATTTTAGATGCCAACAGAACAAAAGTAAGTAGTCAAATTAAGCAACACAAGTTAGTCGCCATACTGCGCTTAAAGCAGCAAAGCGATGTAGCAACATTAATTGATTGTTTAGGGCCTGTTTATCTTTCGAGGTTAAATTTGCAACAGACTGTTTGGTGTTAAGGCAAGGCAGAGCCTATGTAGTGTGGTTATTCCCCATAAATAGGCGATAACGCAGCATAAATGCCAAACAGGCGCTGCCCGAAGGGTTCTGCCTAGGGGCAATTTACTCTTTGTTGCTCGGTTTTTACT
>NZ_PNCW01000680.1:0-252 GCF_005886985.1 Pseudoalteromonas sp. S3178
GATCTCTGCGGTTTTATGTACCGCGAGCAACTTCTCACGCTCACTTTTACCAGCAAATCTATCTGGGTGAACTGCACGCTGTAGCTCTAAATAACCTTGATTTAGTTTGTTTAAATCAACGTGATAATCAACAGGTAAATCAAATAATTCAAAATAACGCATACGCACCTAATACAGCAAAGCCCCACCAAGGCAGGGCTTTAAGCTATTCACTGTTGCAAACTATACGGTGAAGCTTTCGCCACAGCCACA
>NZ_PNCW01000681.1:0-290 GCF_005886985.1 Pseudoalteromonas sp. S3178
TTTCAACGCGCTATGGGTTTATATGTGGATGGTGCCATTGGGAATAAAATGATCGCTGAGCTCAATGTTCCCTTGGAAAAAAGAATACAACAGCTACTCGTAAATATGGAACGTATGCGTTGGATGCCTCCTGAAAATGATAGCAATTATATTGTAGTGAATATACCCGAATATAAAATGCATGTATATGATAGTGGTAGATTAGCTTTCGATATGAATGTTATTGTAGGATCTGCAATTAACAGTACTGTCATATTCAATGGGAATTTGAAATATGTTGTATTTAGCCC
>NZ_PNCW01000682.1:0-269 GCF_005886985.1 Pseudoalteromonas sp. S3178
CTCGGTGTTCTCGTCGCATCAGGGCAGCTAGATAGTCATGCTATTGCTGATAAAGAGTTTTATGGTGAGCTTGCGTTAAATGGTGAGCTGAGGACGGTCACTGCCATTTTGCCATCTGTTATTGCAGCAGCGAAGGAGGGGAGAACTGCTTACTTACCAATTGGAAACGATGCAGTTGCGAGCCTTGCCGCTGATGCTAATCGTGTTGCTATAAGCTGCTTGCGTACAGCATGGTTAGGCTTAAGCGGCCAGCAATCACTTATGTTTAA
>NZ_PNCW01000683.1:0-279 GCF_005886985.1 Pseudoalteromonas sp. S3178
ACCTGAGTACAACTCCACAGTAGCGTATGCTGAGTTCGCAGCGAATAATGAAGCGATAATCGCAAGTTTGGTTTTCATACTAATTCCTTGTTTTAGTTAGCGAAGTGGGTACATTAACAGGGAGAGTCGAGTGTGTAAATTAAATGTTTTTTAAATATTAATTAAAGTGTTTTTTTCAGGAGAGTAAAAGGAAAAGCGCACCACACGGTGCGCCTAATCAGTGCCATGGAGAAGGGGAAATTAACTAAAGGTGTTACACCAATCAAACCCTTCATAATG
>NZ_PNCW01000684.1:0-278 GCF_005886985.1 Pseudoalteromonas sp. S3178
CAAAGAAAACGTCGATAAGATTATGGCTAAGGCTATCGAAATCGCTAAACGCTTCGATATTAAAGAAGACGATATTCATGCGGAGCAACTGAATGTTTACAGACAGACACGCTACAATCGCGAATCAAATGAAGAAGAGTTTGATGGTTTTCGTGTGAGCCGAAGCTTGACTGTGAAGCTTAAAGACATCAAAAAATACCCAGAGTTACTTCAAGAGTTTGTAGACAGCGGCATCAATCAGTTCAATAACACAGAATTTGGTGTTGAAAATGAAGGCA
>NZ_PNCW01000685.1:0-365 GCF_005886985.1 Pseudoalteromonas sp. S3178
ATCGTTCAGGCCATATGATGTATTTACGTCGAGCCGACCTTGAAAAGTCAAATCAGGAATTACGCGAATTTATAAAAGCGTCATTACCCAGCGCAGACAAAGCTGCTAAATACTAAGCAATTGATTACCTTAAAGGCGCAGACCATACTGCGCCTTTTTCCTCTGTTGTATTCATAAATTCTTTTCGAATATTCGCGCTGCATCGCGCGCTTTGATAATATTACTTTTTCAACCATCTTTAGGGGCGTAAAGATGCAAGGTACTCTACGTAAGATGCAGGCACAATTGAATTGTGCATCAGCACCAACCATAAACTATCAGCTACCCGTAGGCGACGACCTGTTGCCATTGAATGACCTGATTGG
>NZ_PNCW01000069.1:0-29690 GCF_005886985.1 Pseudoalteromonas sp. S3178
TAAGGGCTAAGGGCTAAGGGCGCCTCCCTTGCTGGCGCGGTATTTACTAAAACAAAAATTATAAAAGTAATCAGTACGTAGGAACTGCAACCTAGGGGCGGAAGCGTGCCCGAAGGGCTAGACAAGCAAATAGTTTTGCTTTAAAGCTGTAGCGAGAGGAGCTCTGCGACGAACTGGAACGTGAAGCGTGCCTGGAGGGCTAGGTAAGCTCGTAGACGCGCAGCTTGCTGGCGTTTAAAAGCAACGCTTTTACATTGTTAATTGCTTTGAAAAGCATAAAAAGGTGTGTTCCTATTGTGAGCTCTGCGACGAACTGGAACGTGAAGCGTGCCCGAAGGGCTAGACAAGCTCGTAGACGCGCAGCTTGCTGGCGTTTAAAAGCAACGCTTTTACATTGTTAATTGCTTTGTAAAAGCATAAAAAGGTGTGTTCCTATCGTGAGCTCTGCGACGAACTGGAATGTGAAGCATGCCCGAAGGGCTTCGTAGGCGTCTTGCTTGCTGGCGCACTAAAAGCGCAGCTTTTACATATTACCTATTTTGCGCGAAAAAGCATTACCACATTTACGCAAATATTAGGTATTTGTACTAATACCTTCGCTACAAAAATAAAAATAAATTATAAAAAATACATATTAAACATTAAGTAAATTTAAAATACATAATGTTTCCAAAGCCTGATTCACGCTTGCGCGTAAACAGCGCTCATGCTTTAATTAGCCAGATAAAAAGTACTCACCAAGGTTGGTGGGCAAAAGCAATAGTTAAAATAATTTTGGGATTCTACAATGGCGTTACGCTGTAAATCATTCACAACGATACTCGCATTATTAACCTTATCAGGTTGTACAATTGTACCAGGTAGCCATTTTGAAGGCATAGACTCAGGCGAACAAACTTATAACCTTGAGCAAGATCTCGAAAAAGTTAACATACAAATTATCGACTCGCAGCTTTTAAACAAGCAAAAGCTAGCGCAAGCAGCTGCAAAGCCAATATCAAGCAGTGCAGGTTTAAACGTAAACGATTACGAATATAAACTGGGTGTAGGCGATGTACTCACAATTGGAGTATGGGATCACCCAGAGCTAACAATACCAGCAGCTGTGCAACGTACCGCAGAGTTTGATGGCTTTAGAGTACAAAAAGACGGCACAATTACCTACGCTTACGCACCAGATATTCCAGCAGCTGGCAGAACAATAGGCCAAGTGCGCGAAGACTTAGTAAAGCGCCTAAGCCGAGTGATAGAAGACCCACAAGTAGACATAAAAGTAGTGGGCTTTAGAAGCCAAAAAGCCTATGTAACCGGTGAGGTTAACCAACCTGGCGTTTACCCAGTAACCGAAATACCACTAACCCTAATTGACGCGCTAAACCAAGCAGGTGGCTTAACAGATGCAGCCGATTGGCGCACGGTTACCTTTACCCGAGGCGATAAAACAGAAGTAATACAGCTAGATGACTTTTATGCCCATGGTGATATTTCGCAAAACCGTTTATTACAACATGGCGATATTGTGCATGTAAGCCGTAATGATGCGCAAAAAATATTTGTTTTAGGCGATGTTAAAAAAGCAGGTTCAGTAAAGCTTAATCGTTATGGATTAAACTTGGCTGAAGCGCTTAGCGACTCGGGTGGTTTAAACGAAGCCACAGCAGATGCAAACGGCGTATTTGTACTACGTAAAAGTAATGTAGAACAAACCGGTATTATAGCTAACGTGTACCAGTTACATGCTAAAAATATAGCCGCTATGGTACTTGCAGAGCAATTTGAGTTACAACCACACGACATTGTATATGTTACCTCAGCACCGCTTGCACGTTGGAACCGCGTAATAAGCTTATTATTACCGTCGGTAGCGTCGGTTGATAGCCTTAATGATATTTCATCGGAATAAGAGTAAATATGTTTGATTCAGTTTTAGTTGTGTGCGCTGGTAATATATGCCGAAGCCCAACCGGTGAGTATGTTTTAAAGCAAAAGCTTGAAGGCAAAAATGTAAAAGTATCGTCAGCGGGTTTAACCGCACTTGAGGGAAAACCTGCCGATGCTACCGCTAAGCAAATTGCCCAAGCGCACGGTGTAAATATGGATGCCCACCAAGGCAGGCAGTTATCGTCAAGCTTAGTTGCGCAAAACAGCGTAATACTCGTAATGGAAGAACGCCATTTAACCGACGTACATGCCCGCTACCCAGAGGCACGTGGTAAAACATTTTTACTAGGTAAGTGGATTAATAACGCTGAAATACCCGACCCCTACCGCCAAAGCACCGAAGCGTTTGAACATGTATACACATTAATCGACAGCGCATGTAGCGCTTGGCAAAAGTATTTATAAGGAATGGCTAAATTAATGACTGCTCAGCCTAATAATAAAAGTAATAACAATGCACAGCCCACGCAAGAAATCGATTTAATGGCACTATTAGGTGCATTGCTCGATCGCAAATATTTTATAGTGGCTGTAACAGCACTATTTATGTTTATAGGGGTAGTTTATGCAGTATTAAGTACGCCTGTTTACCAAGCTACCGCCATGATACAAGTTGAAGACGGTGGTGCATCAGTCCCTGGTTTTGACGATATGGCAGGTATGTTTGAAAGTACATCGGCCGCAGTTACCGAAATAGAGCTACTTAAATCGCGCAGTATAATTGGTGAAGCAGTAGACACACTAAAGCTAGATATAACAGCAGAGCCTAAACTGTACCCATTTGTTGGTAGCCGTGCTTATCGCAAATTTACCCCAATGAGTGAGGGTGAATTAGCCGAGCCAAGCTTTGGTGCAAGTAGTTATGCATGGGGCGGTGAGAGCATAAATGTATTTAGGTTTGATGTACCACGCTCAGCTATTAATGAGGAGTTTACTCTTGTAGCAAAAGCAAATCAAAGCCTTGCACTAATTAACGCCGACGGCGAACAAGTGTTAACAGGTAAAGTGGGCGCAGAGCTTACAAATGGTAAATTTAATTTAACAGTACGCACATTAAATGCACGCCCAGGTACTGAGTTTTTATTGACCCGAAAAGATCGTCTTAATACTATTTTAGATTTACAAGCAGATATTGGCGCAAGCGAAAAGGGTAAAGACTCAGGAATAATTAACTTAAGCTTACAAAGTATAAAACCAAGCTACGCCGAAAAAGTACTTGATAAAGTAGCCGCTATTTATGTTCGCCGTAATGTTGAGCGTAATAGCGCAGAAGCACAAAAGTCGCTGGAGTTTTTAGAAGTACAATTACCAGAGATAAAAAAACAGCTTGAATACGCCGAGCAACGTTTTAACGACTACCAAATAAAGCGTCAGTCAATAAATATAACGCTCGAAACCCAAGGCGTACTAGAGCAAGTAGTAAAGCTTGAAACAAAGCTACAAGAGCTAAACTTAAAGCGTTTAGAGCTTGGCCGTAAGTTTAAAAAAGACCACCCTACATACCAAGGTATGGTTGAGCAAATTCAAGCGGTTGAAAAACAAAAGCAAGATTTAGTAGGCGAGGTAGGTAACCTACCAGAAACTCAACAAGAGTTATTACGCTTAAAACGCGATGTTGAGGTAAGTAACCAAATTTACACATTACTACTTAGTAAAACCCAAGAGCTTGATATAGTGCGTGCGGGTACAGTAGGTAACGTACGTATTATTGATTACGCGGAGGTAAATACCAGCAAGCCTGTTAAGCCTAAAAAAGCATTAATAGTAGTAATGGCAACTATGCTTGGCGGTATGCTAGCTGTTGTAATAGTACTTATACAAAAAGCAATGCATAAAGGCGTTGAAGATCCTGCTGAAATTGAGGCGCTAGGTATACCCGTGTACGCAAGTGTACCGCACTCAGACTATCAAGATAAACTAACAGGCTTTGCCGAGCGAGCCCGCAAAAATAAAGTTAATAAACCTAAAAGTATATTAGCGCTAGATAACCCCGCCGATTTAGCGGTAGAGGCGCTACGTAGCTTACGCACAAGCTTACACTTTGCAATGATGGAAGCTAAAAACAATATTATTGCCATATCGGGCCCAAGCCCTAGTGTGGGTAAATCGTTTATATCAGTTAATTTAGCATCAGTACTTGCGCAAAGCGGTAAAAAAGTACTAATTATTGATGCCGATATGCGTAAAGGTTATTTACAAACACAGTTTGGCTTAAAGTGGGATGATGGCTTAAGTGATTACCTATCGGGCCGCTTAAACTTAGCGCAAGTTGTTAAACCTACAAAGGTAGATGGCCTAAGCGTAATTACCCGTGGGCAAATACCACCAAACCCTTCTGAGTTACTAATGCACTCAAACTTTAGCAAGCTAGTTGAAGAGATAAGCGCCGCTTACGACATAGTAATTATAGATACTCCACCAATACTCGCGGTAACCGACCCTGCCATTGTAAGCGCTCATACAGGCACTACATTATTAGTAGCGCGTTTTGGGCAAAACCACCTGCGTGAAATAGAGCTTACCCGTAACCGCTTTGAGCAAAACGGGATCGATGTAAAAGGGTTAGTATTTAATGGCGTAGTTAAAAAAGCCAGTAATGCCTATGGGTACTATGGTTACTATAATTATGAATATAAGTAACTCAATGACCTCAATTATTAATAAAGTTAGCTTAGTAATATCTCGTAAATGAGCCGTTTAAAAAAGGATATCTCGATTACGTTTATAGGAGCAATAATTACAGCTCTATGTAATATATTGTGGTTAGCATTAGTATCCAGAGAGTACGGTGTAGAAAGTTATGGCATATATGTAATTTGTCAAAATTTAGGGGTTTTTATTGCGACTTTTGCATGCGTTCGTACTGGTGATTTAATATACAAGTATCATCAGGCTAACTCTGAGCTTTTTAGGTTCATAAAATTATTCACCTTATTATTGACTCTGCTGGTTTCATTGTTAGTAACGTTAGTCTTGTTTTTTTTACTGCCTATAATAGCAGAAAATTTCTATTCGAATATACCCATTAATATGTTATACCTTTCTGCTGTGTATGTTTTCTTTTTTAGTTTTAATAATTTTTCTTTAGCAATTATTCGATGTAACGGCGACTTTAAAAAACTTGTCAAGATAGAGTCGTCAATGAAGCTTGCTCAGCTTATATTTGGTGCTTTTCTAATTTATTATACTGAGCTTATACCTAATGTTACATATGTATTCTATATTTGGTTTTTATTTAATGTTTTAATACAAATTATTCTACTGATACTAGCTGTAAATGGAATGTTAAAAATTAGATGTTTTCAATCTATTAAGGGAAACTTCTTTAGATATAAAACGGATATTTACAGTGTTTTATATCACTCTAACCTGATGGGATATTTTAAAATTGCATCCAGTCCAGGTGACACTTTTCTAATCGGTCTTTTCGGTGGCCCAACCCAAGTTGCTATTTATAATGTTGCTCTACAAGTGATTAATATCGGTGTGCTTGTTAAAAATAATCTAAATAATGTACTTGCACCCAGGATTATTCAATTATATAAGCGAGGAACGGATAAACTTAAGTCTTTTGTCTATAAATACATAGTTTACTCATCAGTTATATCAGCTTTTTTTTGTTTATTTATATATCTCTTTGGAAAAAATATTATAGATTTATTTTTTGGTAAACAACCGGATGAAATAGAGCTACTTTTATTGGTCATGGCTCTAAACTACGTAATTACATTAATATCTCTGTGTTACTACCCTATCGCTTTGACTATAGGTAAATTAAGACCGAGAACTATTTTACTAACTATTAAAACAATGTTGCTCTTCTTATATATTGCATTATTTGGGTTGACGGCGGAAGCATTCGTAATATTTGAGCTTACATTTTCAATTTTAATTAGATTAATCAATGACTACCCACTACACAAAAAGGTTTTTCATGCTTAGAGAGTTATTAAAAAATATAAATGGATTAGTTTTTTTTAAGAGGGTCGTTAGAGCTTACAGCCAGATCAGTTTAAATTATATGGCTGATTGTATTTCTTATATTCGGTATTCATCTTCGATTTCATTCGAGAATGATATAACTAAACTTGAGGGTCGGATTTGCGTATTCTATCATGCCTTAGAAAAAGGCTTGTCTTTAGCAAATCCACGTAAGGGGTTTGGACAAGAAAAGGCTAAAGAGTTAATTAAATTTACACTTAAATATGTTTCTATGGATGATTATAATGAGAGTTTGGTTAAAACAGTTTTAGGTGTATTGGATGAGTACTTCAAGTTCAATAAGGACAGTATCAATGATAACCTCTATGAACTATATACTTTACATTTATTAAAAGCTATTAAACATAAGCCAAGTAGTTCTTCTGGTACAAATTTTGCTGAAAAATCAAAATTAACGTTCAGTGATTATGAGAAGTTTTCAACGTCAAGACGCAGTGTAAGAAAGTATCTATCTACTCAAATTGAAAGGTGTGAAATTGAAGAGTGTATAAATCTTGCTAAATACACCCCTTCCGTTTGCAATAGACAGCCTTGGAAGGCTTATATTTATCAAGGACAAGAAAATGTACAAAATGTTCTAAAGTTTCAACATGGCAATAAAGGCTTTTGTGATAATTTAAGCTCTTTGATACTAGTAACATCAGATCGAACAAAGTTTTGGCATGCACTGGAAAGAAATCAAGCATTTATAGATGGGGGAATGTATTCAATGTCAATTGTTAATGCATTACATGCTAAAGGGCTTGGAAGTTGTTGTTTGAATTTATCATTGACAGCTTTTGCTGAAAAGAAACTCAAGAAAGAATTGTGTATCCCAAATTCAGAGGTTCCCATAATGATGATTGCTGTCGCAAATTACGAAGATGGAGCTGTTGTTGCTGCTTCAGAAAGAATGCCTTTAAAGATGTTTTTAGGAAATTAAATGAAAATAGGTATATTAACATATCACGATACATTCAATGCGGGGGCTTTTTTACAAACTTACGCAACATACATTTACTTGAAGGAACAAGGTTTTAATGTAGAGGTTATAGATTATGTCCCTAGGAAAGGGTTTATTAAAGAATATAAAACTAAAATTATCACTAAGCAACCTATTCGTGGCTTAAAAGCGATACTAAAACAAAGAAGCTTTATTAAAGAAAACTTAGCATTATCTGATGAAAGAGTTGTAAGTGATAAATTACACATAGCGAAAAAGTTATTAAAACCTTACGATATGGTTGTTGTTGGCTCTGATACTGTATTCGAAGTTCGGCCTAGAGCCAAAGCATTTGCTCCTGAACTGCCAAATTTGTTTTATTTACCTAAATGTTATAAGGGAAAGAAAGTCTCATTTGCTGCATCTGCTGATAAATCGGACTTTACTCTACTGGATACAAAACAAAAAGAATACGTTATAAACTCTATTAAAAACTTTGATTTTTTGTCAGTCAGAGATACTTTTACTCAACAATCACTCAATTCTTTAACTGGTGAAAAAGCCGAGTTAGTATTTGACCCTACTTTTCTTATTAACTTTCCAGATACTAATGTTGGGAATAAACTTAACCTTTCAAAAAATTTCGCAATTTTAAATGTGGCTAACAAAAAATTTGGGGCTCTTATTGCCAAAGAATTTAAGAGAAGAGGCTGGCAAGTCGTTTGTCCTACAAAGTGTGAATTAGCAGATGTAAATTTAAATGGGTTAATTAACCCATTAGAATGGGCTGACTTATATAAATATTCAAAGTTTACAGTAACTGATCGTTTCCACGGCACTATATTTAGTTTAAAAGCTGGTTGCCCTGTACTTTCTATTGATGACGCAAGTGAGTATAAAACTCAAAAGAGCAAGAAAGAAGATATGTTGGATCGCCTACAACTTAGCTCTTTATTAGTCAATTATCATAGTGTACATACTTCTACAGAAAGCGACATCAAGTTGCTTATAGATGATACATTTAATGACTGGCCTAATTTAGAAGTCGAAAAAAGCCTTATGTTGGCTTCAGAAAAGTCAAAAGTTTTTTGGAAGAATGTTTTAAATGATTAATGTGGCATTTTATGTACCAAAACTAATAGGCGGCGGTGCTGAAAGAGTTTTTGTTAACTTAGCTAATGAACTAAGTGAAATGAGTGAATATAAAGTATTTATGTTCGTTTCCAGATTAGGTGGTGTTTACGAGGCTGAGCTGAAAGAAAAAGTGGAACTTATTAGCTTAGGGGATAAGACTCTTTTTAAATCAATAATGCCGTTACAGTCAAAACTTAAATTATATTCAATATCTCATTTGATTTGTGGAATGCCATTTCCTAACTTACTTGGCATTTTTCAAAAGTTTTTTATTAATAAGCTCCATGTTACAGTAGTGGAACATAATGATTTGCGAGTTCAACTGCTAGAAAAAACAGGTGGTTGGAGAAAAAAGCTCAGTCCTAAAATAATTAAGTATAGTTATGGATTTGCGGATGAAGTTATTTGTGTGTCAAAGGGGGTTCAGGAGTTTGTAAATATATGCAATCGAAAAATATCGCATAAAGTTACCACTATTTACAATCCTATTTTTTCATTCGAATTAATAAAAAAAAGTAATCATCCAATTGATGATTGTGACTTCAAAAAAGGGAAACTTACGTTAATTACTGTAGCTAGATTAAATAGACAAAAGAATTTGAGTTTGTTTATTGCTACTTGTTGCGAGCTAAAAAAACTAATGCCTGATTTTCGCGCTTATATACTGGGAGAGGGCGAAGAAGGTGCGTTATTGCAGAGAAAAATTTTAGATAATAATTTGCAAGATAGCGTAAAGTTAATGGGGTTTAAAAAAAACCCTTATAATTATATCAAATGTTCTGACGTATTTTTATTAACTTCTAAATGGGAAGGGTTTGGTAATGTACTTGTCGAGTCTGCTGCTTGTGGTACACCAGTTGTTAGTATTAATTGTCCAAGTGGCCCAAAAGAAATAATAGAAAATTTAAACTTTGGTATTTTAGTTGAACAAAGTAAACCGGAATTATTAGCGAAAGCAGTATTGGAGTGCTTTTATACTGATTTTGAAAGTTGTGCTGGGAAAATGGCTGAGTATTCAATTGAAAATATCGCAAAAAAATATACAAAAGTGATTTTTAAGAATATATGATATATTTTTTAGTCTTTATTAATATTTTTAAACTTAAATTTTCCTACTTCGATTTAACGGTTCCCGCATTCTTAATAACAGCGTTATGGGCATATAAGTCATTTGGGATATATAATTTATCTAGAATAAACTATAGACTTTGCTATTTTTTCTTCTTCTCAGTTTTTGTGTATATTTATTTTTTGACTATATCTATTTTCACTGGTGCGTTGCAAGTCGAAGAACTACTCAAATTCATTCGATTTTCAATGTCTTTCCTATCCATTTGCTGGTGCTTGCTATTTTTAAGAAGGGCGCCGAATGGACTAATTATTATATCAAGAGTTGTTAGTGCACATTTACTAATATGTTTAGTTCAAATAGCTTTTCCTCCCGTGAATGTTTTTTTTCAAGAGCATTTCTTGAGTGTAGGTAATTTTCATTGGTACAGGGTTACTGGAATCATGAATGGCACTTCATCTGCAGGTTTATTCTTGGGATTATGTTCAGTATACTGGTTTTATATTTACTGTGAGTTTAACAAAAAATTAGAACTATTGTTCTTATTGCTCTCTATAGCAATTTTCCCCTTTACTGCAATGACTGGTTTAATAGTTTTTATTGTAGGTTCTATAGGTTACTTGATTGCTAAAAAGGATTGGAATCTAATCTCCAGGTTTATAGTTTACCTGATTATAATTTTTACCTTTTTAGGTTCTTTATATACCTTCGCTGATAGAAATAACTCTACACTTAATAAGGTAGGCGCTGTAGAGGTTTTTTCTAGGATAGATGCTTTACTTGGTAAAGAAAGCGATACACGTGCAGATCCTCGTCGCTCAGTTGAAAAACTTGCAGATACTTACAAGTTTCCTGATGATGGTATACAAACTATTGTAGGCAACGGGTTTCCATCTAAGCATTTATTAGCCACAACCACAAGTGATGCTGGAGTTGTCGGTAATATACATACTTATGGGGTGCTAGGTTTAAGCTTAGTGATTTTATCTATTGCCCTCCCTTCAATTTTATTAAGAACCTCCTTATCTATAGGCTTATGTTTAGCTTATTTTGTTATATTTCTTAAAAACGATTTAGCATATTCTAGAATTGTTTTTGATTTTTATTTAATAGTGCTCGCGACTGTATTTTTTAAGAAAGAAAACTAGTCACAACTTCAACGCATAAGGTGTTTTTTGAGATTCAATGTTATGAAAACAAAAATTTTATATGTAGTAAGTAATTTAAGAAGAACAGGTCCTGTAAACCAACTTCTAAATATAATTAACAATTTAGATAAAAATATTTTTGATTGCACAGTGCTTACTTTATCACCTGAGCCTGTTAATGAAAAAGAGTCAAGATTAATAGATTATAATGAAAGCGGTATTAAAGTTCATAGCTTGAATCTATCAAGGATAGGAAGTGTACTGAAAGGCAAAAATAATCTTAAAAAATTTATATCTCATTATCTGCCAGATATTATACAAACCCAAGGCCTTAGGGCTGACAGCCTTGTATGCTCAATTAAACCATCAGTTAGTTGGATAACTACCTCGAGAAACTTTCCAATCGAAGACTATCCTTCAAAATTTGGTTTTTTAAAAGGAACTTTGATGGCAAAGAAGCATATGAGGGTTTTAGCTAGTTGCCCGCATTTAGTTTCATGTTCTTTTTCAATAGCTGAGAAACTTAAAGGGTGTGATATAAGCTCCCTAGTTATATCAAATGGAGTTTCTAACCCTGACTTTAAAGTTCTAGATAAGCCAATTGCAAACCCTATACGCTTGATAAGCGTAGGTAGTTTAATTAAACGAAAAAATATGGAATATATCATTGATTTTGCAAAAAGCTTTTCAGATCTTGGCTATGAGTTTAATTTACTTATTCTAGGGGATGGTCCATTACGCGAGCACTTATCAAAAATAAGCCCTGACAATGTCCAATTTATTGGGAATGTTGATAATGTTGGAAAGTACTTAATTGAATCGGACTTATTTATTTCATCATCTTATTCAGAAGGATTACCAAATACAGTTTTAGAAGCTATCTCTTATGGTTTGCCTGTTATTTTGTCCGATATTCCTCCCCATAAAGAGATTACTAACTCTTTAGATTCAAGTTTTAGTATTGACTTTTCATTAAGCGACTCTCCAAAGAATTTAGCATTTAATTTAAGTAATGAATTGCCGAAATTAATTAATATCAGCAATACAACGCTTTCTGATAAAGCTATTAAGTTATTTGGGGCTAAGGCTATGTCTCAAAGTTATCAAAAACTATATAAGGATTGTTTATAATGGCTCAGAATTTCAGTGCATTAGAGAAAGGCGTCGCTAGGTTCCTTACTGCTTTCCCGGGCGTAAAAAGGGCTATAAAAAAAATATATACGCGGGCTATATACTTCTCAAAAAAGAAAAACTATACATACACTTCCAAAGCTGAGCTAGTTGAAATATCGGATGGAATTAATGAGTCTTTTTATGGTTATTATGATAAGTTTCCTGATAATGGTGATGGACTCGTAATTGTACATTTGAGCCAAAAGTCGACAGTGAATTTACCAAAAAATGTGGAAAAAATTACTCTAAACATATTTAGCTTAAAATTAAAAAAATTAATATTAGATGAAGGTATTGATTTATTAGCTTTCAACTGGCAACAAGGTGCAAGAGCGCATTGGTTAAATAAATCCTTATTTGCGTATAACGATTACTGTGCTGAGAAAGATATATACGTCACTAAAGTATTTTCTATTGATGAAGGTAGGGTAATAAAAACCTTAGACTTACCTGTGCAGGATTCTTATAAAGAAGAGTATTGTTTATCTCTTTGTTATAAAAAGCTTTCAGTTTTAAGGCCAGACTATGGATATTTCAGGCATGTTATACCTACTAAGAAGTCAGATTACATAGAAGGCATATGGAAAGTTGATTACAGAAGTGAAAAAACAACACAAATAATTACACTTGCGAATATTCTCAATTTTAATTTTGAACAGCAAGTAGATGACTACGATCATAAAGTAAATCACATCATGATTTCACCTGATGGAAAGCATTTTATCTTTATGCACAGGTATTATTCTAAATCAGGCCGTCGTTTTGATCGGTTGATCCTTGCTGATTCAGAAGGGGAATTGATTAATGTGTTAGCTGATAATGAGATGGTTAGTCATTGTTATTGGTATGATAACTCTACAATTTTAGGATATCTTAGAGATCCTGATGGTGTTGATGGTTATCGATTGATTGACATTACTACTGTTGATTATGAATCATTCAACGACGGAGTATTTGAGGGGCAAGGTGATGGTCATCCTTCAGTCTGTGAGGACTTTATTGTCACAGATACTTATCCAGACAAATCTAGAATGCAAACATTATACTTAACTAAAAAGGGTAGTAATAAATCAATTGATTTAGGGGAGTTTTTCCATGGTTTTCAGTTTTCTGAAGAGACCAGATGCGACCTTCACCCAAGGATGTCTTCATGCTCAACCTATGTATTTTTTGATTCTGTTTTTAGTGGGGAAAGAAAGCTTTACTGTATGGATATATCTGAGGCTAAAAAGGAGTTTATTTAATATGTCCAAGATTGCAGTTGCTATTTCTGTTTATTACAAAGATAAGGCTACTTATTTTGAAGAATCATTAGATAGTTTATTCAGGCAGAGTAATAAAAATTTTGATGTATATTTGCAGGTTGACGGCTCGATTACTAAAGAGCTAGAGACAGTAATTGGAAAATACTCCGTATATGATAATTTTTTCTGCGATTTCAGTCTTTTAAATAAAGGACTCGCATTTCAACTAAATCGTGCGATGGAGAAAATATTATCTTCTGGTAAGTACGAATACATAGCAAGGATGGATGCAGATGATATTTGTATGCCAAATAGATTTGATGAGCAGGTCAGCTTTTTAAAAAGAAGGCCTGATATAGCTGTTTTAGGTAGTTCTATGATCGAATTTGATCATAATGGCAATGAGAATAATAAAATTATGCCAATTGAGCATAATGAACTTGCTAAAAATATAATAAAACGTTGTCCTGTTAATCACCCTACGGTCATGTTTAATTTGAATTCGATCAACGCTAGTGATTTGAAATACGATTCCTCATTACAAAATACTCAAGATTACTATTTATGGGTTGATTTACTAAAAAAGGGGTATAAGTTCGCCAACTTGAGTCAACCCTTACTTAAGTTTAGAATTGATGAAAACTTTCATGAGCGGAGAGGTTTTAAAAAAGCTGTAAATGACTTTAACTCTCGATTGTATGCGATGAAAGCTTTAAAACAATTTTCTGCCTCAAACATGCTTCATACTATTTTGCTTTTTAGCTTACGAATTAGCCCTAGTTACTTGAAGAAATTTGCTTATTCTAGGCTCAGGTGAAAAGTAACTAGTGTGTAGTTATTGTAGTTCTCATAATTTTTTATTTTTTGATTGATCTACTATTAAAACGTAAGTCTTGATTTTAAACTAATCAGTACCGTGAGCTAAAATATAACTTTTAGCTTTTGCTAATTAATTAGTGCTCTTATTAAGTGATATTTACTTATAAAAAATTAATGTATTAGATTTTTAGCTTTATGAAAATTTAATCTCTTTATATATATGGATTAAAATGAAATATTTAGTAACTGGCTCAGCTGGTTTTATTGGAAGTGCTGTTGTTGAAAAGCTTACCGCTAGTGGGCAACAAGTATTTGGTATTGATAACCTAAACGACTACTACGATGTTAATTTAAAACTCGCTCGCCTAGAGCGTATTAAGCATAAGCAGTTTAAGTTTATAGAGCTTGACCTAGCTGATCGCTCAGCAATGGCTAATTTATTTGAGCAAGAGCGGTTTGATAGGGTTATTCACTTAGCTGCGCAAGCAGGTGTTCGTTATTCTATTGAGAACCCTCATGCTTATGCAGATTCAAACTTAGTGGGCCACCTTAATGTTCTTGAAGGTTGTCGCCAAACTAAGGTTAAGCATTTAATTTACGCATCGTCTAGTTCTGTTTATGGCTTAAATGCTAAAGTGCCTTTTGAAACGTCTGACACTGTCGATCATCCTGTATCGTTGTACGCTGCTACTAAAAAAGCAAATGAGTTAATGTCGCATAGTTATTCACATTTATATGATATACCAACTACGGGCTTACGCTTTTTTACTGTTTATGGCTCGTGGGGCCGCCCAGATATGGCGCCATTTATTTTTACTAAAAAAATACTAGACGGCGATACTATTGATATAAATAACAATGGAGACATGTGGCGCGATTTTACTCATGTAGATGACATTGTAGAAGGTGTTGTGCGTATTGCTGATGTAACACCAAGTAAAAATGAGCAATGGACAGTAGAAAAAGGTACGCCAGCTTCAAGCTCTGCGCCTTATGCTGTATATAATATTGGCCATGGGTCTCCTATTAGCTTAATGGATTTTGTTAAAGCTATTGAGGATGAGCTTGATATAGTCGCTAAAAAGAACTTTAGGGAAATGCAGCCAGGTGATGTGTATCAAACCTATGCAGATACTAAAGATTTGTTTTCAGTAACAGGTTACAAACCTAAAGTTGGCGTAAAAGAAGGTGTGGCAGAGTTTATTACTTGGTATAAAAAGTTTTATAATAAGTAGTTAATTTATCTTAAATAGCCACTTTTATGTGCGTTGTTAAATGCTTTCGGCTGTTGTATTAATATAACTGCAACAGCCACTTTTACTTAGCTAAATAGTACTATTTAGCTGTATTAAATTGCTAGTTAAATGAGGCGTTAAGTTACTTATTGCTTTATTGTGAGCTCTACCCTTTGGGTTCACATATTATTCATATTTAAGAGTTCACTCTTCCCTTTGTTCTAAACGGATCGGCTTGTATAATAGCCTAAAATTCGCCCTCTGTTGAGTTTTAAAGCAGCCGTGTAAATAAAAAATTAATAATTTATGCTTATTGCGAAACAAATTTTATTACCAAACAGCTTATTTATTATCTGGTTAAATAAGTTGTTTAGGATAAGGACAACCATGTTTATAGATTTACTACTTACCTTTTTTATTGCGTTTGCAGTATTGTTTTTAATGAGAAAAGTAGCACGTAATATAGGGTTGGTAGACAAACCATCTGGCCGTAAAATGCATACAGGTAACATACCGCTAGTGGGCGGTGTTGCTATTTGTATAACCATAGTTAACTACATTTACACACACCCAAATATGATTAATCACGCCAATTTATATATGTGTTGTATTATTGGATTAACAAGTATAGGTGCACTAGACGACCGGTTTGATTTAAGTGTAAAAATACGTATGGCGGTACAAGCATTTATATCGTTTGCTATGATTTACTATGCTGGTGCAAATTTACATACGCTGGGTAATTTAGTTGGTTTTGGTAATATTGACTTAGGTTACCTATCTACCGTTATTACTATTTTTGCTGTTATTGGCTGTATTAACGCATTTAATATGGTCGATGGAATTGATGGCCTATTAGGTGGCTTGTCGGTAGTGACATTTGCGAGTTTAGGTATTTTGCTAAGCTTAGTAGGTGAAGAGAGCTTAAGTTATTTATGCTTATTGCTTGTTGTTTGTATGATCCCCTATATTGTTATGAACCTTGGCCTAGTTGGGCGTGAGCGCAAAGTGTTTATGGGCGATGCTGGCAGTATGATGATTGGCTTTACCGTTATTTGGTTATTAATAGGCGCAAGCCAAACACCGGGTAATGCAATGATTCGCCCTGTAACCGCATTGTGGTTAATTGCGGTACCATTAATGGATATGGTAGCAATAATGATTCGCCGCGTTAAGCAGGGTAAATCGCCATTTAAGCCAGACCGTGAGCATTTGCACCATATTTGCCAACGTTTAGGTTGCTCGCCTACACAAACCCTTATTTTAATATGTTCTATTGCTGCTGTTTTTGCCGGTATTGGTGTCATTGGTGAGGTGTTTTTAATACCTGAATTTTTAATGTTTTACGGTTTTGTTATTTTGTTTACCGCGTATTTATTAGTACTTATTAATTACTGCACTGTAATGAACTTTTTTAGACGTAAATTAGATTTACCAGAAAAAAAATATTCTACGTTGAGTAAATAAGGTCGTTTTTGGCTACGGGCTACGGGCTACGGGCTACGGGCTACGGGCTATTTTGCGTTAGAAAAAAACTGAAGTTGTGTTTTTTGCGCGAGCAAGCTTCACGCCTACGGTGACAGCTTTGGGCAATAGGCAGCGAGCGACGGGCTAAGGGCGGCTCGGGGTTAAAATTGCCTTTAGGCGCCTTACTTGTTGGTGCGGTGTTATAAAAATGGAAGTTGTGCTTATTGCGCGAGCAAGCTTCACGCCTACGGTGACAGCTTTGGGCAATAGGCAGCGAGCGACGGGCTTTGAGCGGCTCGGGGTTAAAATTGCCTTTAGGCGCCTTGCTTGTTGGTGCGGTGTTATAAAAATTGAAGCTGTGCTTATTGCACGAGCAAGCTTCACGCCTACGTTGACAGCTATTGGGCAATAGGCAGCGAGCGACGGGCTAAGGGCGGCTCGGGGTTAAAATTGCCTTTAGGTGCCTTGCTTGTTGATGCGGTGTTATAAAAATGGAAGCTGCGCTTTTTGCGTGAGCAAACTTCACGCCTACGTGGGCGTGAAGAGTTTTAATGTATATACAGATTATTTATATCTTTTAAGGCGCGACTTTATGTCGCGCCTTTTTTTGTTTTTATTTTGAGGCGGTTAAGTTTCAAGCTGAGTAGGGCTAAAAGTTAATTATTTATAAAAACGTGAAACTAGCTTTTTTAACCTATGTAATAAGTTACTAATTTAAAAGGCTAAACACATTGCACTATTGTTTATAAACACCACTAAACATAATTAAACAGGGTTTGAGGGGGTAATATAGCCTAAGGCGTAGAAATTAGTACTTAGTAATGTATAGTACTTAAGTGCAGTCAATGTATATTTGGCTAAAATGGATTTTAACAAATTAGGATATGGCATTATTATGCATGAAGAAAAGCTAACCCACCTAAAGGCTCTTGAGGCCGAATCTATTCATATTATGCGAGAAGTTGCTGCTGAGTTTGATAACCCTGTAATGCTTTACTCTGTAGGTAAAGATTCGTCGGTTTTATTACATTTAGCACGAAAAGCATTTTACCCTGGCAAAATACCTTTTCCGCTTATGCATGTTGATACTAACTGGAAATTTAAAGAAATGATCCAGTTTAGAGATCAAATGGCCGAAAAGTATGGTTTTGACTTAATTGTTCATAAAAACCCTGAAGGCATTGCTATGGGCATGAGCCCGTTTGAACACGGCAGTGCAAAGCATACCGATGTTATGAAAACTCAAGGCCTTAAGCAGGCGCTTGATATGAACAATTTTGACGCTGCATTCGGCGGTGCTCGCCGCGATGAAGAAAAGTCTCGTGCTAAAGAGCGTGTATATTCATTTCGTGATAAAAACCACCGTTGGGACCCTAAAAATCAGCGCCCAGAACTATGGAATGTGTATAACAGCAAAGTAGATAAAGGCGAGAGCATTCGTGTGTTTCCGCTTAGTAACTGGACCGAGTTAGACATTTGGCAATACATTTACCTAGAAGGTATTGAAATTCCATCGTTATATTTTGCAAAAGAGCGCCCTGTAGTTGAACGTGACGGCACGCTTATTATGGTTGACGACGAGCGCATGGAGCTGAGCGAGGGCGAACAAGCTCAAAATAAAATGGTTCGTTTTAGAACGCTTGGCTGCTACCCACTAACAGGTGCCGTTGAATCTGTTGCTCAAACCCTCCCAGAAATTATTCAAGAAATGCTGCTTTGTACTACCTCAGAGCGCCAAGGCCGAGTTATTGATAACGACTCTGCAGGATCAATGGAAAAGAAAAAAATGGAAGGGTATTTTTAAAGCGCACAGCGCTTCGAGCCTATAGCTATGAGCTACTAGCTGCGAGCTTAAATATGCAACTATTAGCCCTCAGTAAGTAGCCAAAAGTAATAAACAAGGATGCTTATGAGATACGAAAATTTAGAGGTTTGGCAGCGTAGTTTTCGCCTAAGTATAAAAATTTATAAAACATTTGAGCAGCTAAAAGACTTTGGTCTAAAAGATCAAATGTGTAGAGCTGGTGTTTCTGTTCCTAGCAATATTGCAGAAGGCTTTGAAAGAGAGTCCGACAAAGAAAAGGCTCGCTTTTTAGTTATAGCTAAGGGCTCTTTAGGCGAGTTAAAAACACAGTTAATGATTGCAACTGAACTAGCTTATATTTCAAAAGAAGATAGCTTATTGATTATTAATGAATGTGAATTAATTGGAAAAATGCTAGGTAGCCTAATTAGAACACTTAAAAGTTGCTCGTAGCTCGTAGCTCGTAGCTCGTAGCTCGTAGCTCGAAGCCCGTAGCTCGAAGCTCGAAGCTCGCAACATAAATAAATTTAAGCACGTAGCTCGCCGCCAGTCGCTCGTCGCTTACAGCTTATAAAGGACTTAAAATGACTGAACAAGCTCAAACAAACTTACTTGCTACAGATATTGAAGCTTATTTAAAAGTACACGAAAACAAAGATATGCTGCGCATTTTAACGTGCGGCAGTGTAGATGATGGTAAATCAACGTTAATTGGCCGATTGCTTTACGATAGTAAAATGATTTTTGAAGATCAGATGGCTGCTATTGAAAAAGATTCAAAACGTTTTAATACAACCGATAACGATTTTGACTTAGCGCTTTTAGTTGATGGCCTACAGTCTGAGCGTGAGCAAGGTATTACCATTGATGTTGCGTATCGTTATTTTGCAACAGATCAGCGTAAATTTATTATTGCCGATACACCAGGGCACGAGCAGTACACACGTAATATGGCAACGGGTGCCTCTACGTGTGACTTAGCAATTATTTTAATTGATGCTCGCCACGGTGTGCAAGTGCAAACGCGTCGTCATAGCTATATTTGTTCTTTACTAGGTATTAAAAACGTTGTTGTAGCTATTAATAAAATGGATGCGGTAGGTTACGAGCAATCGGTTTATCAAAACATTAAAAAAGACTACCGTGAGTTTGCACAAGATCTTAAGTTTGATGATGTGCGCTTTGTACCAATTTCGGCATTACGTGGCGATAACGTTGTAAACGAAAGCGAAGCAATGAAGTGGTACCCGGGCTCTACATTAATGAAGCTATTAAATACGGTGCAAGTAAACCATGCTAAAAATGATGAGTTTAGATTACAGGTGCAATATGTTAACCGCCCTAATTTAAACTTTAGAGGGTTTAGCGGTACTGTTGCTGCTGGTGTTATTAGAGTAGGCGATACAGTTGTATCTTTGCCTTCGGGTAAAGAAAGCAAAGTTAAATCTATAGTTACGTTTGATGGCGACCTTGAAAAAGCATCTGCGGGTATGGCTATAACACTAACCCTTGAGGATGAAATTGATGTAAGCCGCGGCGATATGCTGGTACGCCCTCATCAAAAGCCACATTCAGCAGATAGCTTTGAAGCCGATGTGGTATGGATGACCGAACAATCCTTAAACGTAGACCGTGAATACGAGATTAAGGTAGGTAGTAAGTCGGTGTATGGTTATGCCCAAGCAATTAACTATAAAGTTGATGTTAATACATTAAAACAGCAAGAAGCGACTCAATTAAACCTAAACGAAATTGGTAATTGTCAATTTGCATTAACTGCTCCCGTGCAGTTTGACGCTTACGATGTAAATAAACATACCGGTGCATTTATAATTATTGACCGTTTAACAAACGTAACGGTGGGTGCAGGCATGATACGCAAACCATTGGATGGTGAAAATAGTAAACCTAAAAGTGAGCATTCAGCATTTGAAGTTGAGTTTAATGCGCTGGTTCGTAAGCATTACCCGCATTGGGATGCCAAGGTAATACGTTAAATTACTTTATATAGCGGGCTTATATTGGCCCGTATTTTATTAGCTATGGATGGTTACTTAACTTATGCTATTAGATGCATACATAACATTGGGTATTTTTGCATTAACAATTATAGGGTTAATCGTTTTGCAAAAACGCCCCGTTGCTGTTTTTGGTGCAACGCTTGTAGCTTTAATTGCATGTGATTTAGTAACTAAAAATCAGCTATTAACGAGTATCGCTAACCCTGGGCTTATAACACTTATTTTATTAATGCTGTGCTCGTTAGCGCTTGAAAAAACACGCTTGTTAAGAGTAATTGCATCTAAAACTATTGTTGATAGCTATTATTCAACATGGTTTAGACTATTTGGTATAACTACGTTTTTTTCTTCTATTTTAAATAATACCGCCGTAGTGGCTACGCTGCTTTCTCCTATTCGTAATAACCCCCATCATTTTGCCAGTAAATTACTGTTGCCTTTATCGTATGCCTCTATTTTAGGAGGGACGCTTACACTTATTGGTACATCAACTAATTTAATCATTAACTCTATGTATATTGAGGCGTCGGGTCAGTCGTTATCGTTTTTTTCGTTTACTGCTGTTGGCGCTATTTTAGTTTTGTGTTGTGGTGTGGTTATGTTTTTTTGTAACCGTATGCTGCCAAGTATTGAGCAAAATAAAGCTACCTCAGAGGGTTATTTTATAGACGCTAAAGTATCTGTAGATTCTCAGCTTGTAGGTTACTCTGTTGAGGTTAATGGGCTTAGGCATTTAGAGTCATTATTTTTAGTTGAAATAGTGCGCGCAGGTAGGCTTATTAGCCCTGTTTCGCCATCAGAAATAATACACCCATCAGATAGGCTTATATTTTGTGGTGATATAACTAAATTACTTCAGCTTGGGCAGTTTTCAGGGTTAGAAATATTTGCTGAAAAAACAGGCACAATAAACAGTAATCTTACAGAGGTTGTAATAAGGCAAGAAAGCCTACTTGTTGGTCGTACTTTAAAAACAACGGGATTTAGGGCGTTATTTGATGCTGCTGTGGTTGCTATAAGGCGTGATGGTGAGCGAGTGTCGGGTAAGTTGGGTGATGTAGTGATTCGCTCTGGCGACTTTTTGGTGTTAGCTGTAGGCGGTGACTATAAGTCGAGAACAAATATAAATAAAAACTTTTTAACACTATCGGGTGTTGAACCCGAAAGCAGAATTAATGGCTGGAAAGCTTGCTTTTGTGTTGGTGGCTTTTTAACCACTATTGTAATGGCTGCTATTGGTGTTTTAGATTTGCTAGAAGGTTTAATTTTATTACTAGGTGGCCTTTTATTTACACGCTGTTTAACTACAAACGAAATAGTTAGGCGTTTTCCTGTTGATATATGGCTGGTGGTGTCGTCTGCTATTTTGCTATCGAATGCGCTTGTTAACTCGGGTGTAGTTGAGTTTATTGGCAATTTTATTGGCCAGTTTAATGGGCCGCAATATATTTATACCGCATTTATTTTGGTGTATTTAATAACGTGGGTAATGACCGAGTTTGTAACTAATAATGCCGCAGCCGCATTAATGTTCCCTATAGGTTATACCGTTGCTCTAGGGTTTGGTGTTGACGTATTACCTTTTGTAATGGCAGTAGCGTTTGCAGCAAGCGGCAGCTTTATTAGCCCATATGGGTATCAAACCAATTTAATGGTTTTTAATGCAGGTAATTACAGGTTGAATGATTTTATAAAAGTAGGCCTGCCAATTAGCGTTGTATATGCGCTTGTTGTATTGATATTTGTACCGGTGTTTTTTCCTTTTTAAGGATGTGGTTAGTGTCAAAAGTCGCGGGCGATGGGCGATGGGCGATGGGCGATGGCGACGGGCAATGGGCGACGAGCAGCGGGTAACGAGCGGCTCGGTGTAAATTTACTTGTAGGCGTCTTGCTTGCTGGCGCATTGGTTTAAAAATGTAAGCTTTGCTTTTCACGCGAGCAAGCTTCACGCCTACGGGGGACAGGTTTGGCGATGGGCAGCGGGTGACGAGCTACGGGCGACGAGCAAAGGGCAACGAGCAGCGGGTAACGAGCGGCTCGGTATTAAAATTACTTGTAGGCGCCTTGCTTGCTGGCGCGTTGGTATAAAAATGGAAGCTTCGCTTCTTGCGCGAGCAAGCTTCACGCCTACGGGTGACCGCTTTGGCGATGGGCAGCGGGCGACGAGCTACGGGCAATGGGCGATGAGCTACGGGCAATGGGCGATGAGTAACGGGCAACGAGCGGCTTGGTGTTAAAATTACTTGTAGGCGTCTTGCTTGTTGGCGCGGTGTTGTAAAAATGGAAGCTACGCTTTTTTCGTGAGCAAGCTTCACGCCTACGGGTGACAGGTTTGGCGATGGGCAGCGGGTGACGAGCTACGGGCTACGGGCGAAGGGCGATGAGTAACGGGCAACGAGCAGCGGGTAACGGGCGGCCCGGTGTTAAAATTACTTGTAGGCGTCTTGCTTGCTGGCGCATTGGTTTAAAAATGTAAGCTTTGCTTATTGCGCGAGCAAGCTTCACGCCTACGAGGGAGTTTGGTGTTTAATAATAAAAAGGGAATTAAATGAACCAAGATGAAAATATTGTATGGCACGCTCAAACTGTGTCACAGGCTCAAAAGCAAATGCATAAAGGCCATAAGCCGCTACTGCTTTGGTATACGGGGTTAAGTGGCTCGGGTAAATCTACTGTGGCAAACGCAGTAGAAAAAAAATTATTTTCACTTGGTTGCCATACTTATTTGCTTGATGGCGACAATGTTCGTATGGGGTTAAATAAAGGGCTAACCTTTAATGACGAAGACCGCATTGAAAATATTCGTAGAATAAGTGAAGTTGCAAAATTATTTG
Organism: Pseudoalteromonas sp. S3178; assembly: GCF_005886985.1. Classification (NCBI taxonomy): domain Bacteria; kingdom Pseudomonadati; phylum Pseudomonadota; class Gammaproteobacteria; order Alteromonadales; family Pseudoalteromonadaceae; genus Pseudoalteromonas; species Pseudoalteromonas sp. S3178. Next base: position 22,814 of record NZ_PNCW01000069.1, read on the forward strand.
TTGATGCGGGCTTAATTGTATCAACTGCGTTTATATCACCATTTGCATCTGACCGTGCTCAAGCACGTAGTATTGTTAATAAAGATGAGTTTGTTGAGGTATTTATTGATACACCTTTAGCCGTGTGTGAAAGCCGTGACCCTAAAGGGTTATACAAAAAAGCACGTGCAGGTGAGATTCCAAATTTTACAGGGATTAGTTCATCATTTGATGTGCCCGAAACCCCAGAAATACATGTAAAAACAGCTGAGCAAACTATCGAACAAAGTGCAGACCAAATTGTTAGTTATTTAATAAAAAATAAGATTATTGAAGTTAAGAGTTAGGGGAGCTGAGGGCGACGGGCGATGAGCTACGGGCGGCTCGGTGTTAAATTTACTTGTAGGCGCCTTGCTTGCTGGCGCGATGTTGTAAAAATGGAAGCTTCGCTTCTTGCGCGAGCAAGCTTCACGCCTACGGGTGACAGGTTTGGGCGACGGGCGACGAGCAATGGGCGATGAGCAAAGGGCGACGAGCTACGAGTAACGAGCGGCTCGGTGTTAAATTTACTTGTAGGCGCCTTGCTTGCTGGCGCGATGTTGTAAAAATGGAAGCTTCGCTTCTTGCGTGAGCAAGCTTCACGCCTACGGGTGACAGGTGTGGCGATGGGTGACAGGTTTGGGCAACGAGCGACGAGCGATGAGCAACGGGCGATGAGCTGCTCGGTGTTAAAATTACTTGTAGGCGTCTTGCTTGCTGGCGCGTTGGTTTAAAATGTAAGCTTCGCGCCTACGGGGTGAGGGTTTAGAGCGGTGAGTGCCCGGTTAAAATCGATGGGTAAAATACGGATTATGGTAAATTTTTTACATTTGGATATTTGAGAACATTATGAAATACGATATTTTTAACGGTGATGCGGATGGCATTATCGCTCTATTACAGCTTCAACTGGCTAACCCTACGGATACTGTAAAGGTTACTGGGGTGAAAAGAGATATTCAATTAATGAAAAAAATCATCCCGCAAGAGGGTGATTGTATTCGAGTATTAGATATTTCAATGGAAAAAAACATGTCGGAGCTGCATGACGCATTAAGTGCGGGAGCTCGTGTAATGTATGTAGATCATCATAAAGCGGGAGACATACCTGCTCATGCTAATTTATTTGCTCATATCGATTTAGATGCAAATATGTGCACAAGCTTAATTGTAAGCGATTTAATTGATAAGCAATTTCACTTATGGGCTATTACTGCTGCCTACGGCGATAATTTGTTTGCAAAGGCAGATAGCGAAGCTGATAAACTAAATTTAACTGATTTACAAAAATCACAATTAAAAGCATTTGGTACATATATCAATTATAACGGCTACGGAAGTGAAGTGGCTGATTTGCACTTTGCACCAGAAGAGTTATATGAACTGCTTTTACAGTATAAATCTCCATTTGATGCAATAAACGATAAGAAATCGGTTTATTACACTCTTGAGCTAGCCTACAAAGCCGATATGGAAAAAGCTGCTAATGCACAGGTTGTACATGATTGCGATACAGCCAAGGTTATTTTGTTAGAGGATGCAGCCTGGGCCCGCCGAGTAAGTGGTGTGTTAGGTAATGATTTAGCTAACCAATCGCCAAATAAAGCACATGCAGTGTTTACCTTTAATAATAAAGACAGTTACTTAGTAAGCGTAAGAGCTCCGCTTAACAATAAGCAAGGTGCCGTTGATATTTGTAGTAAATTTGCCACAGGTGGAGGCCGTGCCGCTGCCGCAGGCATAAACGAATTACCTAAATCGCAAGTTGAAAGCTTTGTTGAAGAGCTTGTAGGTTATTATAAGTAGAAATGTTAGGTAGTAACGAACAACGAGCGGCTCGGTGTTAAAATTACTTGTAGGCGTCTTGCTTGCTGGCGCGGTGTTGTAAAAATGTAAGCTTCGCTTATTGCGCGAGCAAGCTTCACGCCTACGGGTGATAGCTTTGGGCGATGGGCGACGGGCAATGAGTAACGAGCAGCGGGCAGCGGGCTAAGGGCGACGAGCGACGGACCGTGGGCGACGAGCAACGGGCTAAGGGCGACTCGGTGTTAAATTATTCGCATAGCCTTGGGGCTCATTTATTATTTAATAAACACGTTATTAATTACATTCAGGTTATATCTACTTTACTGTTGGTAAGTTAAGATCAAATTATAAATTATTATTTTAAATAAAGGACTAAATATGAAAGCTGTTATCCCTGTTGCGGGCCTTGGAACACGTATGTTGCCAATGACTAAAGCTATTCCTAAAGAAATGCTACCAATTGTTGATAAGCCGCTTATTCAGTACATTGTTGGCGAATGTGTAGCTGCGGGTATTAAAGACATAGTGCTTGTAACGCATAGCTCTAAAAACGCGATTGAAAACCACTTTGACACAAGCTACGAGCTTGAAGCTACGCTTGAAAAACGTGTTAAACGTGCGCTGCTTGAAGAGGTTCGCTCTATTTGCCCGGCTGATGTAACAGTAATGAGCGTTCGCCAAGGCGAAGCCAAAGGCTTAGGGCACGCTATTTTATGTGCAAAACCTATTGTTGGCGATGACAACTTTATTGTATTGCTACCAGATGTAATATTGGATGCTTATACGGCCGATCAAAAAACTGAAAACTTAGCTGCTATGATCAAGCGTTTTAACGAGACCAAAGCTAGCCAAATTATGCTTGAGCCGGTAGCCCAAGAGGACGTAAGTAAATACGGTATTGCTGATATTAATGGCGTGCAATTAACACCTGGTAACAGTGCTGCAATTAAAACAATGGTTGAAAAACCAGATGCTGACGTAGCGCCTTCAAACCTTGCAGTAGTTGGCCGTTATGTATTAAGTAAAAATATTTGGCCATTATTAGCTAAAACACCAGTGGGTGCTGGTGGCGAAATACAGCTAACCGATTCTATTGATGCGTTAATGACACAAGAAACCGTTGAAGCGTTTCATATGAGTGGTCGCTCACACGATTGTGGCGATAAACTGGGTTACTTAAAGGCCATTGTTGAATACTCAATGCGTGATGAAAAATTAGGTAAAGACTTTACTGCTTTTATGACTCAAATTGCTCAAGGTGACGAGCAAACCGTTAAAGGCAATGTAGTTAACTTATAATAAAAAACCCACACTTAATTAAGTGTGGGTTTTTTTACTTATAGCTATTTTAATTAAATTTATTGTTTATTCGTTTTAGCGCCTAGCTCTGGTAAAATAATAAAAAACTTTTATACCTAAAGGAATAATATGAAAATCGCCGTAGTTGGTACTGGCTATGTAGGCCTTTCAAACGCTATGCTTTTATCGCAGCACAATGAAGTTGTTGCACTGGATATTGATGAGCAAAAAATTGCACTTTTAAACGATAAAAAATCACCGATTGTTGATACTGAAATTAGTGAGTTTTTAACGCGCAGTGACCTAAATTTTACAGCAACTACCGATAAAGTAGCGGCTTATAAAAATGCAGATTATGTAATTATAGCGACCCCTACCGATTACGACGTAGAAAATAACTACTTTAATACCAGCTCGGTTGAAGCAGTAATTAAAGATGCAATAGCGCATAACCCTAATGCAGTTATGGTGATTAAATCGACTATACCTGTAGGCTTTACAGCCGATATTAAACAGCAGCTTAACGCTGAAAACTTAATATTTTCACCAGAATTTTTACGTGAAGGTAAAGCCCTTTACGATAACTTACATCCATCACGCATTGTGGTTGGTGAGCAAAGTGAACGCGCTACTGTATTTGCTAACTTACTTAAGCAAGGCGCTATTAAGCAAGATGTTGAAGTGCTATTTACTGACTCAACAGAAGCTGAAGCAATTAAGTTGTTTTCTAACACTTACCTTGCAATGCGAGTTGCTTACTTTAATGAGCTTGATAGCTACGCTGAAGCGCACGGTTTAAACAGCAAGCAAATTATACAAGGCGTAGGCTTAGACCCTCGCATTGGGAGTCATTATAATAATCCGTCGTTTGGTTATGGTGGCTACTGTTTACCAAAAGATACAAAGCAACTACGTGCAAATTACCAAGATGTGCCAAATAATATTATTGGTGCCATTGTGGATGCTAATACTACTCGTAAAGATTTTATTGCTGACTCAATTATTAAACGCAGCCCTAAAATAGTTGGGGTGTACCGCTTAGTAATGAAAACTGGCTCTGATAACTTTAGAGCATCAGCTATTCAAGGCATTATGAAACGCATTAAAGCTAAAGGCATTGAAGTTGTTGTTTTTGAACCAGTACTTGAAGAAAATGAGTTTTATCATTCGCGTGTGATTAAAGACTTAAACGAGTTTAAACAAATATCTGATGTTGTGGTTTCTAACCGTATGGTTGAAGAGCTAAGTGATATTGCAGATAAAGTGTACACACGAGATTTATTTGGTAGTGATTAAAAAGTAAAAGTTTTTGAGTCTTCTAAGTAAACATTTACTTAGAAGACTTTTTAATAAATTATAATTTTATTAGCATAGTGCTGTATTGCTTATAAGTTTTAAAAGTTAGCAAAAACACCTAAGCGAGCAAACGTTTCTCCGTACACATCCTTTCCTTGATAAAGCTCTGCACCCCAACTTTTAGCGCCCATTATTGGTTTACTTAATTTACGTGTATATGCTGTTTGTAGCTCGTAGCCCGTTTTATAACCACTGTTTTTATTTTCAAGTGAGCGAACAGTGGTATTAAGTGTTTCTATAGGGCTTAATTGCCAATGCCAGTTTACGCTCATTGATTTGGCTGGCGTGTAGTCGGTGTAGTCGTGCTCATCACCAGCCCAGTGGCCAATAACATTACCCGAGTTACGGTTTCCGTCTAAATAAATACCATTTGCGTACCAAAGCTTTTGCCAATTACTGTGTTCAAAGCGCAAGCTGTGGTTACTTGCAATAAAAGGTAAATATAAGCCAAAGCTGTAGGCGTTATTACGTGAACCACCTAAGGTATCTTCAAGTGCAACTTCACCATAAAACTCATACGGCATTGAATAAATACTGTTATTGTATTCAAAGGTAATAGAGCCTAACTGATCGCCTAGTTCGTAGTTTTCTCCAAGTTCATCAGCATCTTCTCGGCCTATGTTGTCTTTACTGCCTGGGCTAAAAAAGCCTTCAGCAAAGTCTGTTAGGGTTACACTGCGCGGGCCGCCCCCAAATTGCATTAAGCGGCTTAAACCAATGGTTAGGTTATCAGTAGCTGCAAAGCTTGTGTGTAAACCGAATAAGTACGGCTTACCTGGTTCGTAAACTCTATCTACACCTGTTTGTTTACCCTCTTTTAATATGCCGCTTTGCTCGGTCATTTGGCTTATAAACATGTCGTATCGAATATTAAAGCTGGTTATTGGCTCTACGTTACTAAGCGTTATAGAAGGCGTTGTTTTAGCTTGTGTGCTTAGCAGCATAGCGCTGTCTTCAAACGGTGAATACCAATGCTCGCGGTAACCAATATCTAATTGCGCGTATTTGTAACCTAAATATATAAAGCTTTGCGTTGGCAGTATTTCGTCTTCATTAGCTATACCTGCCACGCTTACACCAAAATGGCGGCCAAAATTGGCGTATGCGCCGCCTTCAACAATTAAGTTGGTTTTAGTGGTTTGCCCGCGTTGGTTTGGTAGTGTTTTGTCTTTTGTACCTGCAGCAACAGTCACTTTTGCAAATGCACCAGCATCGCTTTGAATGTAAGGGCTAAGTTGGTATGAAAGTGTTTGATATAACTCTGGGTAAGTGTGCCTAATAGTTTGTAGCACGTTGTAAATATCGTGTGCTTTATAGGGTTTACTCATTATATGAGTGTTTTTACTTACGGCTAAAAGCCGTTGTACTTGGTGCTCAAGTTCAGGTGCTTGGTTTAAAGGTAAGTAAGGTGATACACCACCTTTGGCAACTGCGTTTGCACTGATTGCCATCCCTATAAACAGTGATATTTTTTTGAGCATAATTATTCCGTTAGCAAATTTTATGATAGTAAAAACGTTAATGCGAGGTTAGCAATAAATACGTTAGTAAGAAAGGAAAAAGCGTTTATAGGCAGTAGTTTTGAGTTGCCAGCTGTCAGCTGTCAGTTGTTAGTTATTAGATATCAGATATCAGATATCAGATATCAGTTGTTAGTTGTCAGCTATCAGTTGTCAGTTGTTTGATCTGACCCTGATAAAGTAATTTATTTACAAAGATATTAGAGGGCGCTGCGCTTTAGATATGCAAAAAAATAATAGGCTTTGTTTTACTGAAAACTGTTTTTTATAACATCTGTTTGGTAAATGCTATATGCTGTAACCGTATATTATATCAACACCAATAAGGATTTATCATGATTGAGCAAGGCCAAAAATTACCAGAAGTGGCATTAACACAGTTAACTAATGACGGTATGCAAACACTAACTAATAAAGATTTATTTGATGGTAAAAAGGTGGTGCTATTTGCAGTGCCTGGCGCTTTTACACCAACGTGTTCTAATGCTCACTTACCTGAATTTATTACTCTTGCTGATAAAATAAAAGCTAAAGGTGTCGATGCTATTTACTGCGTATCAGTAAATGATGCATTTGTGATGAAAGCGTGGGGTGAATCGCAAAACGCAGAAGAAATTTCATTACTTGCAGATGGAGATGCAAGCTTTACTAAAGCACTAGGCCTTGATAAAGATACTGCCGGTTTTGGTGGTATTCGCTCTAGCCGTTACGCAATGATTGTTGATAATGCTGAAGTAACAGGACTATTTGTCGAGCCAGGAAAAGAGTTTGAAGTGAGTCGCGCTGAATATGTATTAGAGAAAATTTAAGGGCGTTTTTAGCTATCAGCTGTCAGTTATTAGCTGTCAGCTATCAGTTATCTGATCTGACCCCGATAA
>NZ_PNCW01000007.1:0-39609 GCF_005886985.1 Pseudoalteromonas sp. S3178
GAGACTCTAATTTGTTTGCCTCGCTACCGAAGTAGGTTGGCTGTTAGAACTCAATCTGTACGAGTGCCCACACAGATGATTGCTTTATATTGTTAAAGAACGTTTTGAGTCGCTTTAGCGTCTCAAGGGATGCGAATAATACACCCTTTATTTTTCGAGTCAATATTTTGTTTTAAACTTTCTTTTTAGAAGATTCAAAACTGAAGTTTCACTTAACTCTCTGAGCCGCTGCTGCCTTGCTATGCATCGGCGTTTCCCGTCTCAGTGGGGTCGCATTATAGGGAGAACAGATTTTTACGCAAGCGTTTTATTGATAAAACTTTAAATAAAACACTGTTCGTTGAGTATTTGAGCTAAACACATTAAAAAAACAACATAACTAGCACTTTATTAACATTTAATACCTTTTAAAGTGTTTGTTATAGCCTGCGCTATCAAATAATAATGTCTATTGTTCTACTATTAGGCCGTATATCTAAAAGCTATAGTTAATACCAGCGTAATAACGACGACCTGAGTAGCTAGTATTGAGTAATCGTGCATCGGTGTCATTTCCTAAACGCGTTACTGATTCAGATTTAGTTAAATTAATAACTGCTGCGGTAAGGCTTAGCCCATCGTATAAATTTACGGATGCATTTACATCGAGTTGTTCGTAAGGATCTTGGTATACATTTAACCCGCTATTTAAACCGAGTACTGTTTCGCCTCGCTTATTATAAGAAGCACGTACATTAAAATAATCAGCTTCGTAATAAACAGAAGTATTGTACTGATATTTGGCGCTGCCAATTAGTGGCGATTGACCGAACGCTTCGCCATTTATAGTAACGTCTGCTTTATTAGTTTTGTTGTAGGTATAGTTTGCGTAAAACCCAAAACCATTATCAAATGCATGCTGAATAAATACTTCCGCGCCTTTTGATACTGCATCGGTGCCATTACCTACAGTGCTATAGGGTGCAATAGTAATAGTACCACTATCTACTATGTTGGTTTTTCCTGCAAAGCTTTGCTGTGTATCTATTACAAGCGGTACGACAAAGTTATCGACCTTTTTGTAAAATAGTGCCAAACCTGCTGCTGAGCCTTCGCTGTAATAATACTCAATAGATAAATCGCTCTGTACTGACTCAAACGGTTTTAAGTTTTTATTACCACCGCTGCCACTAAAACCAGGAAGCTCGTTAAATGCAGCTCTATCATCTGCCCATTCATCCGATACAAATGTAATACGCTGCTGCGCACCTAAATCGCTGTAATCAGGACGAGACATTACTTTAGCTATTGCTCCTCGAATAACTAAATCATCGGTTGCATCCCAGGCTATATTAAAGCTTGGCAAAATTTGAGTGTCTTTATTTTGCTGAGAGACTAATTGATAGTCTTCTACAAAACGAGCATCACCTGTTACTGGCTCTCCTGTTTCATCATTTGTATGATCTAATTGATAGGTATATAGGTCGGTTGATGAAGTAAATGTTTTAGTTTGTACTACGCGTACGCCCAAATTACCTCTTACTTCACTAAATTCAAAATCACCTTGAATATAAAAAGCAGATATTTTTTCTTCTATAACGTAAACAAAGTTATCTTCAATTCGTGTATATGGGTTGTAGTTAGCTGTCACTAAATCACGATATTTATCCCAATCAACACTTGGCATTTGGTTTATGCTAAACCCACCTATTATATTTGTTTGATTGGTGAATACATCTTGTGCCAGCGGCATCCCACCATTCCATTGATAACTATCGAACTGCGTTATTCCTTGCTCACTTGCTTCACCTGCAGCAATATCAAAATTAGGATCTAAAAAAAACGTATTACCTGTTTCTCGATGAAGTGTCGCATGGCGATATTTAGCGCCTGTTCTAATGGTTTTTAAAAAGCCCCAGTCAACATAAAAATCGACATCTGCTTGATAATAGTCTTCTTCAAGCTCGCTGCGTACAAAGCTTGAGTTTGATGAACCCGCATCACGCCCACCACCAATGCCATTTTGTAAGTTAGCGAGTGTGTTTGGATCAATATTAAGTGATACGTTATCTTGCTCTAGTGACCAACCAGCCGTTTGAGCTGCGTTTTGTATAGTCGCTGCGTTTTCTCCCGCATTAGAACTTTTATACGCCGCTTCCCAGCTTTCCTCTGGGCCGCCCTCTGATTCTGTATTACCAATTACAAAGCGTGCTTTGAAGTTATCACCCTCGTAAGTTAAGTTAAAATCAAACGTGTCTGAAGTTGACTCTTCTCGCACATAGCTTCCGCGCATCCACGGAAACTGCATATCATTTTCGACGCCGCTTGCCATAGCATCGTACTGCATACCTGTTGCAATAGTGCCTGTTTCGTCGAGATTAACCGCCGTTAAAAAGTCAGGGTTGAGTGACCATTCAGGTATATCAATTACAGACTCAGTTCGGTCTTGCCCGAGTGTAAAACCAAAGTAATTAAAACCTAGCTCTAAACGATTTGTTGGCCGCCATTGCGTACTAAATTGAATCCCTTCGCGCTCACGTTTTTCGTTTAGTACTGAGCCACGCACTACTTGTGGAAACCAAACGCCATCGTAACTATTACCACTTGCATCATTTATCGTATCCCAGCCATTATTGTTATCAACTGCGTTACCAGTAATATCAGTAGGCTGGCCGCCACCAGTGTAGCGCCAAACATTTGCATCGGTTCCACCTGAGATCGTTCTATTTGTTCTCTCTTGATAGGTATAACCCACTAAAATGCCAAAATTTTCATCATCGTTTTTCCACGGATACAACCCAGTAAATTGAGGTTCATACTCTTTGGTAACATCGGCGTAAGTGCTTTCTACATTAAATACACCTGAGTTCGCCTCTATACTTAATGGCTTTCGGCTATGCATTAATACAGTACCACCAACACCACCTTCATCTAAACGCGCTTCTGGCGATTTAAAAACTTCTACACTTTCAATCATAGAAGAGGGTAATAATGTGTAATCAAAAGAACGCGAAGGCTCGCCCGGAGAAGACGCAATAAAATTACCATTGAGCTGAGTAAACGTAAGCTCAGACGATAAACCTCTAATACTCACAGACGCACCTTCACCGCCATCACGTTCAATAACTACACCTGGAACACGTTGCAATGAGTCAGCCACATTTTTATCAGGGAACTTACCAATATCCTCAGCAGTAATTGCGTCTACGACAGATCCCGACATACGCTTAACATCTAAGTTTTCGGCCATGCTGGAACGTATTCCGCGCACTTCTATTACTTCCATCTCTTTTTTACTTATTGCATTTAAAGCTTCTTGCTCTGCATAGGCGTAACCTGAACCAAGCGCTGAAAGTACAGATAAATAAAGTGATGATTTACAAAGTTTTGAAAAAGGGAGAGAAAAATGGTGTGTTGATAACATGAGAGAGGCTGTTCCATTTAAACTTGCTTTACACAAGCTAAAGCAAATAGTTAATCCTTTTACGTAATTATGTTACGTAATGGCAAATTTTCGCCAATTTTACATAGCCAAACTTAATCGCTTGTTAACGCAAATAAAAAATAGATTATTAAACAGCCATTACTGTTAATTATTTTAAAGATATACTTTTAATAACTTCACCAAGCTCTAAAAGGGTTGGTTTCCCTCCATAATAATTTGTATCAATATGATAACTATTGCCAACCCAAAAAGGCGTTTTTGTTGAATTATGCCCATGAATAGAAAAATCAACGCCATTGCTGCTTATTATTTTATCGTGCTTAACTACATCACGATCCCACAGTAGCAACTCTACAACCACTGACTTATCATCGGGGTAATTATTCCAATCCCATATTTTAGGAAATGTGTGAGATAAACCAATTTTGTAACCACGATATTCAAGTACTATAGAAAGCGGCTTACTTAAAAGCGCTTTACACATAACTTTAAGCTTTTCACTTGAAATTGATTTGTGCCAATTACCACCATTTTCTGTCCATAATTTATATGCAGCTTTATCGTTACTCAATAACGACTCAAGCATTAAATGCTCATGATTACCTAAAACCATAAATGCATTAATGGCTTGAAGGTAAGAGAATAAATCCGGGGTTTGCTCACCTCGATCAACAAAATCACCTAAGCAAAATAAAAAATCTATCTGCGGGTCAAAATTTACTTTATTAAGTTCATGCTTTAAGGCGGGTAAGTCACCATCAAGATCGCCAATAACAAATACGCGACAATCATTATCAAGCGATATAACGTGTTTAGAGGGTGCACTTTGGATAGCGTTAGTACCTATTTTCAAAATAGACTCCTATAAATCTAACCCTATATCTAGATTAAACGTTAAGTTTATAAAGTACTAAAGTAACACACTATAATTAACATTTAATGAAGCTAAAATAATATTGGCCTCTCGGGATTGAAGTATGTTCAAGTTATAAGCAACCTTAGAGGAAACTATATTTGTACTATATTGTGATCACTTGAAAGGTTTATTAACGCGAACTAGTTAACCTGACATACTTTTGAGCTAATTCATCAAGGTTTTCACGATTATTAGGATCGGGTTTTATACAATTGATTGGGCATACCATAACGCACGTAGGATTATCATAATGCCCTACACATTCTGTGCACTTTGCAGGGTCTATTTGATAAATTTTAGTCCCCATAAAAATGGCAGTATTCGGGCACTCGGCAACACAAATATCGCAGTTAATGCATTTATTATTTATAAGTAAAGCCACTTTTTAGCCTTTTAATTAAAGTTTTATAAAACACAGAGCGATTAAAAATAAAGTGGTTATAACTTTTTATTTAACACCGATTACGCAACGCTAAATTATACCTTTGAGACTCTTTTACGATGTTGATCTTAATCAATACATAATTAAGCAATACTCTTGCTTATATTACTTCATCATGTCCAGGGTTTCACAAGCCAACTTCAGCCTTTTTAAGCTTAAACACTAATGAAGTTTTACTGTCCCACTGTTAATATTGACGTTAGCTAAAACAATGAATTAAATTTTAATAGTATAAGTGGATTAAATGGCTACTAATTACTCTCTCGATGATTTGCGTTACTTTTGCACCATAGTAAAACGAGGTAGCTTTAAAAAAGCATCAGTAAGCCTTGATATGTCACTATCAACTCTAAGCCGTAGAATACGTTTATTAGAGCAAGGCCTTCAATTAACGTTACTAAATCGAGATGCTCATCGGGTAACACTTACGCATACTGGTGAGTTATATTACGACCGCTATCGCAAGTTATTTGACGAGGTAGAGTGTATTGAGCAAGCACTTTGTGAGGAGAAAGAGCAGCCTAAAGGGAAAATTAGGATCTCTGCCCCCATTTACATGGGTAAACACTTTTTAAGTGCTATTTTTTGTGAATTTTTACTGCAATATCCCGATATTCAATTAGATTTACGCTTTTCCAATAATCTAATTGATATTGAAAAACAAGGGATTGATATAGCGTTTAGAGTAAGAAATCCTGCTATTGATAATTGGGTTATTAGGGAGCTTAAGTTTACTCATAATCTGCTGTGTGTTCACCCAAATTATGCTCATCATCCCATCAATCATCCAAAGCAATTAGAAAAGCACCCAAAAGTAACTTGCCTTGGGTTAGTTCCGTGGCAGTTAAAAAACCAGCAAACGAGTGAAGAATACAGTTTTAATCCCAACACGTATGTCCGATTAGAAGTTGATGAAATACAAATGATGAAACAAGCCGTTGAGTCTGGTGTAGGCATTAGCTACATTCCTGATTATATAGCATTGCCTCTTATTAAAGCCGGAAAGCTTAAACGTATTCTTCCTGACTGGAAAAGTGACGGGCAGCCTTTTTCTATGCTTTATCGCGACAAAAAACAAATACCTTATCGGGTACGACTGTTAATAGAACATACATTGCACCACTTTAACGAAAGGTAGCAATATATGCTTTTAAAAAGGAAGCTTTAAACGTTTAAAAACTAAGCCTAAGTACAATTACACCTAAAAATGCTGTTGCTAATCCTATCATTTCTTGGCGAGTAAAAGACTCTTTTAAAATGATGCGTGAATAGAGCAAAATAATTAAAATGTTCATTCCGGAAATAGCCGAAACAAGTCCTGTGTTACCTAGCGAGAATGCCGATATTATTGCCACCATACCTGCCACGTTTGTTAATCCAATCAGTAATCCGCACGAAAATGTTTTACTCTCAGACCAATACGTATCAGAACTGTCTTGCGCTGTAAATGCATTTTTACGCTTTACTAACCAACTGACAGCAAATAGAAAACTGCCAAACCCAAACATAGAGGTTAAAGTGGCGAACGTATCTGCCTCAAGAAGTGTTGATTGCTTACCCATTAAATCATTAAATGCAAAGGCAAGTGCAGCAAGTAATCCCCATTGTGCACCTTGTAGGTTGTTCAACGAAATATCGCTTGAATAACGAATGATATAAAGGCCACCAAAAATAATGAAAAAGCCAATTAATTGAATTGTTGTTAAGGTCTCCTGCCACAATAAAAAAGCAAATAAAAGGACAAACAAAGGCGTTAATCCAGATAAAACACTAATTAAAGATGCCTTACCAACCGAAAACCCCTTATGCAACAAACCATTAGCAGCAAAAGAGCCAAACCCTAAAGCCAGTCCAACCGTAATGTCTGCCCAGCCATACCATGTGTGCTCAAATACCACAGTACCTAGCGCACTAATAATAAACCCAACAAAAAATACACCGAATAATAATAAGTTACGGTTAATCTTTTTTTGCGACGTCCATTGATACAATACCCCTCGAGCACCAAAAAAAACGGTCGCGAGTAATGCAAAAATTATCCACATACAAAAATGATTCCTTTAAAAAATAATGGAGTAACAGTGAGGAGCGATTTAACAACACGTGTTAAGTACGAATATCCATTATATTCGCTTTTAAAACTTTATAAATAAGCATTAATGACAATGTAAATTCCATAAATGGTATTTAAAAAATAGTAGATGAAGATATAACTGCTCAGCATCACTCTATAAATCATATTTAATAATAAAATAGCTTTGAGCAGTTATTAGAGTTGCTCCTAACTGACCTCTTTGAATGGATTTCGGGTATCTTGGTGTGCATCTAGATTACGCATTAAAATAGCGTGATCTAAGTTAACGCTCTCATCTAGCGGGATTTTTACAATGTGACCAGAACCTTTAGCATCGCTAATACTTTCTCCCTTTTTGTTTTGCATGTGTTCAAGCGTAAAAGAAATGTTCCCTTGTGGGGTCATCAGTTCAAGTGAATGGCCTGTGCAAAATTTATTTTTAACGTCTATGTTTACTAATCCATTTTCGTCACGCCCTAGCACTTCACCTACAAATTGCTGCTTAGTAGATACCGAGTGACCGTATTCGTAGTTTTGATATTCTTGATGGGCATGGCGTTTTAAAAAGCCTTCGGTGTAGCCTCTATGTGCTAAGTTCTCAAGCGTTTTAAATAAGTTAGTATTGAATGGTTTACCCGAAGCTGCATCGTCTATTGCTTGTCGATACACTTGCGCGGTGCGCGCTACATAATAAAATGATTTAGTACGCCCTTCTATTTTTAAACTATGTACGCCCATTTTTGTTAGCTGCTCTACGTATTGTACGGCGCGTAAATCTTTGGAATTCATAATATACGTACCGTGTTCATCCTCGAATGCAGGCATATACTCACCAGGGCGACCTTGTTCCTCTAACATAAATACATCGTTGCTTGGCGCGCCTTCACCTAGTGTAGGAATAACTTGTTTAGGATCAATTTTATGCACCATCTCACCGGTTTCGTTTTCAATGCCTGGTTTTACATCGTAATCCCAGCGACATGCATTTGTACATGTACCTTGGTTTGGGTCGCGCTTGTTTATATAACCCGATAATAAGCAGCGACCAGAGTACGCCATACAAAGCGCACCATGTACAAACACCTCAAGCTCAGTATTTGGGCAAAGCGTGCGTATTTCCTTAATTTCTTCAAGCGACAGTTCTCTTGATAAAATAACCCGCTCAATGCCCTGCTTCGCCCAAAACTGCACACTAGCAAAGTTAACGGCGTTTGCTTGCACCGATAAGTGAATAGGCATGGCAGGCCACTTTTCACGAACTAGCATAATGAGCCCAGGATCTGACATGATCAGCGCATCGGGCCCCATAGCTATAACTGGTTCAATATCTTGTAAGTACGATTTAACCTTAGCGTTATGCGGGGCAATATTTGATACCACATAAAACTTTTTATTTAGTGCATGTGCTTCATTAATGCCAATTTGTAAGGTGTCTAGGTCAAACTCATTATTTCGTACACGCAAACTGTAACGGGGCTGCCCTGCATACACGGCATCTGCGCCATAAGCAAAGGCATAGCGCATATTTTTTAAGCTCCCTGCAGGGCATAACAGTTCAGGTACAAAAGAAGTTAAAGAAGAAACAGTTGGCATGTGCGCTCCATACATCGAACCGAGTATAAGTCGGTTGCATGATTAATTAATTTACAAGCGCGGCATTATAAATCCGCCAAGCATTGTGCTTTTGATCAAGATCACAAAACTGCAATCAAACTGGTTTTTAATAAAATTAGGATTTTTCAGCTAAAGCGCGTATAATTCGCGCCCGTTAATATTCACACTTTTACTTATAAATTATTGGAGCATTAAGATGGCTTTAGAGCGTACTTTCTCAATCGTAAAACCAGACGCAGTAGCTAAAAACCACATTGGCGCTATCTACAACCGTTTCGAAACTGCTGGCCTTAAAATCGTTGCAGCTAAAATGGTTCACCTTTCACAAGAGAAAGCTGAAGGTTTCTACGCAGAGCACAGCGAGCGTCCTTTCTTTGGCGCTTTAGTATCTTTCATGACATCTGGTCCAGTAATGGTTACAGTTCTTGAAGGCGAAAACGCTGTTCTTAAAAACCGTGAAATCATGGGTGCTACTAACCCTGCTGAAGCACTAGCTGGTACTTTACGTGCAGACTACGCTGATAGCATCGACGAAAACGCTGTTCACGGTTCTGACGCTGTTGAATCTGCTGCTCGCGAAATCGCGTACTTCTTCGCTGACGAAGAGCTTTGTTCACGTACTCGTTAATTCGAACTCGTTAACAAAATGAAAAGGGCTTTCGGGCCCTTTTTTAGTCATTACGTAAAGTATTCATAAGTACATTTTTGATATTTTACTTAATGATTAAACTGAGTGAATTGTGTACAATTCGTCCTTGTAAATTTTTATCTCCACCGTCACCGATTGAGGTTGTTTCATGACCGAGCAAAAAAAGATTAACTTATTAGATTTAAACCGAGATGCAATGCGCGAGCTATTTGTATCGTTCGGTGAAAAGCCATTTCGTGGCGACCAGGTGATGAAATGGATTTATCATTTTGGCGTAGATAACTTCGACGAAATGAGCAACGTAAATAAAAAGCTTAAAGAAAAGCTTAAAAACGAATGCGAAATTGTTGCACCAGAAATATCTGTACGCCAACAAGCGAGCGACGGCACAATCAAATACGCATTAGTACTTGAAGGCGGCCAAGAAGTAGAAGCTGTGTGGATCCCAGAAAAAGAACGTGCAACGTTATGTGTATCTTCACAAGTTGGCTGTGCTTTAGAATGTACGTTTTGTTCTACCGCGCAACAAGGCTTTAACCGCAACTTAAAAGTATCAGAAATAATTGGCCAAGTATGGCGCGTAGCTAAAGATATTGGCCTTGATGGTAACAGCGAAAAACGCCCTGTTACTAACGTAGTAATGATGGGTATGGGCGAGCCATTACTTAACGTTAAAAACGTAGTACCAGCAATGGAATTAATGATGGACGACTGGGGCTTTGGCTTATCTAAGCGCCGCGTAACATTAAGTACATCGGGCGTAGTACCTGCACTTGATTTATTAAAAGAGAAGATTGACGTAGCGCTTGCTATTTCACTTCACGCACCAGATAACGCACTGCGTGATATTTTAGTGCCTATTAATAAAAAGTACCCTATTGAAGAGTTTTTAGCGGCATGTCGTCGTTACATTGATGGCTCTAAAGCAAATAAAGACGTAACGATTGAGTACGTAATGCTTAACGGCGTTAACGACAGCACTGATCAAGCTCACGAATTAGTTAAAACGTTAAAAGGTACACCGTGTAAAGTGAACCTTATTCCATTTAACCCGTTCCCTGGTAACGAATACACGCGCTCTAGCAATAGCCGAATTGACCGTTTTTCTAAGGTTTTACAAGCTGCTGGTATTACATGTATTGTGCGCCGTACTCGAGGCGATGATATTGACGCAGCGTGTGGGCAATTAGCAGGTGATGTAGTTGACCGTACTAAACGCATGGCGAAAAAGAAAATGCGTGACGATAACGCTATTAGCGTTAATATTCAGCAAGCATAAGCCTATAACCACCCTGCGTATATTAGCTATGCAGGGTGGTTAAGTTGTTTATTTTTAAATAAATGATGCAACACGAAAGGTTTTAGGTAAGATAGGCGCTATGGACAAAAATAAAGAGACAAGGTAATGCGATCTATACTTGCTTTAACACTATCAGCACTTGCCCTAAGTGGCTGTGTTAGCGAAAGTAGTTATAACGGAAGTAACAAACCCGTCGTCAAAAATAAAATTAATAATGCTGGCGCAGCACGCACACGTATAGCTTTAGCCCTTCAGTACTTAAAAGCGGGTAACAACTCGCAAGCAAAATATAATTTAGAACGCGCATCTGAATTTGCCCCTAATTTACCTGAAGTTCACTACTCTCTTGCTTATTATTACCAACAAGTTGGCGAAAACGCTCGTGCAGATAAAGCCTACCAAAAAGCACTTGATATAAAACCAGACGATCCTAATACGCTAAATAACTATGGCGTATTTTTGTGTGGTATTGACGAGTACGACCGCGCAACAGACCAATTTTTAAAAGCTATTGATGTACCTAGCTATATTCGAGTTGCCGAAAGCTACGAAAACTTAGCCTTATGTGCCATTGAGTTTGACGACTTTGAAAATGCCGAAAGCTACTTTAAGCAAGCGCTCAATCATAGCTCGCAACGTACATCTACTTTAATTAGTTTAGCGGCACTGTATTACGCTAAAAGCGATTTACATAAAGCCGGCGAACTTGTAAAACGATACGATGATACAGGACGTGTATCTTCTCGCGCCCTAATGCTTAGCTACTTAGTTAAAAATAAAATGGGCAGAATAGAAGAGTCGGAAAAAATAGCCGCCACTATTTTACAAACTTACCCAAGCAGTAACGAAGCTTACGCAATAAGAGAAAAACGCACACGCTTTAACGAGTTTGAAATGCTACGCGAAAAATACCGCAAAGCTAAATTAGATGAGTTAAAAGAAGACGACAATGGCGCTCTAGTGGGTGCTAAACCAAAAATAAAAATTGTCAGAAAAAAAAGCGCATCGGCAAATGGCTCAACCAGTTTAGTTACAAAAAACAATCAGCCAACGGCAACACTACCGATAGTAGCCCATGCAGAAGACGCAAGCCCTGTTATTGCCCGAACAGTGCAAACGCAGCCAGCTCAAGCCGCAATAACTAACCAAGCTGATAAAAGCACAAAACAACTAGCAAATGCAGTACCTGCAGTTACAAACAAAGCTCCTATAGCAAAACCGGCACCAAGTGAAAAAGTATTAACACCAAGTGCACCAACCGATACATCAGCGGTTATGCTAGCACTTACTACAGAGCACGACTCGGCAGATAACATTGTTCCTCAGCCTGCCAAAATACAAAAAAGCCCACCTAAACCGAGTGTTTCTCCGGCAACGACTGCTAACGCTATGCAAGCTCCTGCTATCACAGACGATGAGGTTAAAATAATTTCATTTGGTGCGCCTAAAGCAGCCAACTTTAACTCACCGCAAACAACGAGCAACGCAACAACTGCACCTGTAAGGTCTGTAAAAGAGGAAGGCGCTGACGTGGTATTTTACGAGACCACTAAAGATGCTGGCGTATTTGATAATGGCGACTACCAAAGTAGCTCAGATATTGAGTTTAAACCTTACGATGCTGTGAAAAAAACAGAGCCGCCAATGCTCAACCCTAAAGTACCCGCTTTGCGAGTACCGTTTCATGTAATTGCTGCTGGCGAAAACCTATTTAGCATTTCGGTGCGATACAATGTTAAACTACAAAAGCTCCTGCAATGGAATGGTTTAAAAGAGTCGGATCGGGTGATGAATGGAAGTAAAATTTACCTAAACGATCCTAATATTTATTACGAAATTAAAGCTGGCGATTCCCTTTACGATATAGCTACCCAGCGGCATGTATTAATTGATGAATTAATGCGATGGAATAAATTAAGTCCTGATATAGCATTAACGCCAGGACATAGACTTTTACTAGTGGATCCAGACTCATACAAATTATGAATGAAGAAAATACGCAAGCTCAAAGCGAGCAGCCTACGGTTGGCCAAATATTAAAAAAACACCGTGAGCAAGCAAATGTTAGCATAGCGACTATCGCAGCCCCTTTAAAGCTGTCTGAATTACAAGTACAGCGCCTTGAAAACGACGAATTTGCATTACTAGGCCCTATTACGTTTGTGAAAGGATATATAAAAAACTATTGCCGCGAATTAAAAGTTGATAGCGCACCAATAATAGCGATGATGCCCGCACCGCCGGAGCCAACAAAGCCTGCTAACATGCAGAGTTTTTCGCGTCGCACAGAAAAAGAAGCAAACGATAGCCGCTTAATGTTATTTAGTTACTTAATTTTAGCGATTGTCATTGGCTCATCTGCTTTATGGTTTTGGCAAAATGCGACCCCAATTGAAGAGCAAACCAGCAATATAAATGTCGAGAACTCAAAAATGAGTGAACGCCAAGCTGCGCAGCCAACAGTTTTACAACAAGAGCAACAAGCCCAAATAGATGACGAATCGTTATTAACGCCGCAAAGCACACTTGCAACTAGCGAAACACTCACACCACAAACGCCTGTTGAAGCAGTACCCGCCGCACAACAAGAACAAAATACAGATAACCTAAGTACAATCGTAATGAATTTTAATGACGAAAGTTGGGTTGAAATTTACGATGGCGAAGGTGAAAAAGTAGCATTTGGTGTTAAAAAAGCAGGCTACAAAATGACTGTAAGCGGCACCCCTCCTTTTTCTGTTGTGCTTGGTAAGCATGACGTTGTAAGCATTACCCTAAACGGCGAACCTATTGATATTTCAGCGTTCCCTAAAAATCGTTTAGCTAAATTTAAATTACCATTAGCAGAGTAGTCGCTATGTTTTCAGAATCCCCAATTAAACGCAGAAAATCAACCCGCATTAATGTAGGCAACGTGCCTATTGGTGATGGTGCCCCTATTGCAGTGCAATCGATGACCAACACCGACACCATGGACGTTGATGCAACCGTTGCACAAATTCAAGCCATACAAGATGCTGGTGCCGACATAGTACGCGTATCAGTGCCTACTATGGACGCAGCTGAAGCGTTTAAAAGTATAAAAGAGCAAGTAAGTATTCCGCTTGTTGCCGATATTCACTTTGATTACCGCATAGCCTTAAAAGTGGCAAAATATGGCGTAGATTGCTTGCGTATAAACCCAGGTAATATAGGTAGCGAAGAGCGTATTAGAGCCGTAGTTGACTCAGCACGCGAACATAACATTCCTATTCGTATTGGCGTAAACGGTGGCTCACTTGAGCGCGACTTACAAGAAAAATACGGCGAGCCAACACCCGAGGCATTACTCGAATCAGCAATGCGCCATGTAGATATATTACGTCGCCTTGATTTTGATCAGTTTAAAATATCGGTAAAAGCGTCAGACGTATTTTTAGCGGTAGGCGCGTATCGTTTACTGGCTAAAGAAATAGATCAGCCATTGCATTTAGGGATCACTGAAGCTGGCGGCATGCGCTCAGGTTCGGTTAAATCAGCTGTTGGCCTTGGTATGCTACTTGCTGAAGGCATTGGCGACACGCTACGTGTATCGCTTGCTGCCGATCCAGTACAAGAAATAAAAGTAGGCTTTGATATTCTAAAATCGCTGCGTATACGCTCACGCGGTATTAACTTTATTGCCTGCCCTAGCTGCTCACGCCAAGAATTTGATGTAGTGAGCACCATGAACCAGCTTGAAGAACGCCTAGAAGACATTATTGAACCAGTATCGGTTTCGGTAATTGGCTGTGTTGTAAATGGCCCAGGCGAAGCCCTTGTGAGTGATATTGGCCTTGCCGGTGCAAACCGCCGCTCAGGTTTATACATTAATGGCGAACGCCAAAAAGCACGTATAGATAACAACAACATTGTTGACCAACTTGAAGGTTACGTGCGCGACTTTATTGCTCAAAAAGAGCAGCAAACACCTATCGACGTTAAAATAGTCGAATAAATACCGCATAAAGCGCCAAACAGCGGTGTTTGGCGTTTACCTTTATGGCTAGGGGATACCCAAACGACCCCAAGATACAGAATTCAGCGTTTCACAGGCTCTAAATATCAAGGCGTTACTTTGCAAGAATGGTAATCCCTTTTAAAAAGTAACAACGATGAGAGTAAGTACCTGTGAACCGCCCAACGGGTTGGTTTAAAAGCGATTTATACTGCGTTATTGATTTTAACAATAGAACCACTATTACTTTCAATCAATGCCTTGCCTAAATCGCTTTTAATTCCAACTGAAACTCGCATCATGGGGTCATTTGGGTATATAATGTCAGGTCAATTTTTAGCATTCTTGTTGTGTAAGCATTTTTTTATTACACATAAACAGTATTTAGGATTTATCAGTGGCAAAACAAATTCAGGCAGTTCGCGGTATGAACGATTGTCTGCCGGGCGACACGCAAGTTTGGCAGAAAGTAGAAAACATTTTACGCGAGACAGTAGCTTCGTTCGGTTATCAAGAAATTCGTTTTCCTATTGTAGAATCAACCGATCTATTTAAACGCTCTATTGGTGAAGTTACCGATATAGTAGAAAAAGAAATGTACACCTTTGCCGATCGCAATGGCGACTTGTTAACACTTCGCCCAGAAGGCACTGCAGTGTGTGTACGTGCTGGCAACCAAAATGGCTTACTGTACAATCAAGAACAACGCCTTTGGTACATGGGCCCAATGTTTCGTCATGAACGCCCGCAAAAAGGTCGTTACCGTCAGTTTCACCAATTTGGTTTAGAAACATTTGGTATTGCCACAGCCGACATAGACGCAGAAGTTATTTTATTAACAGCGCAATTATGGAAAGCGTTTGGCATTAGCGAGCACGTACGTTTAGAGCTTAACTCTTTAGGTTCTAACGAAGCGCGCGCCGATTACCGCGATGCTTTAGTGGCCTACCTTGAACAACATACCGACGTGCTTGATGAAGACTCAAAACGCCGTATGTATTCAAACCCATTACGTGTACTTGATAGCAAAAATCCAGACGTTCAAGCAATCTTAGTTGATGCGCCTAAATTATCTGAGCATTTAGATGCTGAATCAAAAGAACATTTTGAAAATTTATGTGAACGTTTAGACGCAGCTGGCGTCATATACACGGTTAATGAAAAGTTAGTACGTGGTTTAGACTACTACAACCGTACAGTTTTTGAATGGGTAACAGATAGCTTAGGCGCACAAGGTACAGTGTGTGCCGGCGGACGCTACGATGGCTTAGTTGAGCAACTTGGCGGCAAAGCAACTCCCGCAGTTGGTTTTGCAATGGGTCTAGAGCGCTTAGTACTGTTACTACAAGCACTTGAGTGCGTAGGTGACATTCGTCGTAATGCTGATGTATATTTAGCGGCAATGGGCGACAAAGCCAGCATTCAAGCACCAGCTATAGCAGCGCAACTGCGCAGCGACGTACCAGGTTTACGCGTTATGGTTCATGCTGGCGGCGGTAACTTTAAAAAACAATTAAAACGTGCTGATAAAAGCGATGCACTTGTTGCAGTGATTATTGGTGAAGATGAATTAGAAAAAGGCGTTGTGACCATTAAATATTTACGCGAGCGTAAAGAACAAGTCACATTAGAATTAGAACAAGCTAAAGCGCTACTAGCTGAGCTTATAAACAGCTAAGCGAACATTAGAGGTAAGAATGGACATTTATTCAACAGAAGAACAACAAGCAGAAGCCATTAAGCGCTTTTTCCGTGAAAACGGCCTTTCACTTGCGCTAGGTGTAATTGTTGGTTTAGGCGGTTTATATGGTTGGAAAGCATATAACCAAAACCAAATTACTACCGCTGAGCAAGCGTCTGATTCATACACTAAGCTTGTTGAAAGCGATGATGTTTTATCATCTGCAGATACATTTATCAGCGAAAACAAAGACACTAACTACGCAACCCTAGCTGCATTTGTAGCCGCTAAAGATGCTGTAGAAGCACAAAAGTTAGATGTTGCTAGCGAAAAATTAAGCTGGATAGTATCAAACGTAGAAAACACAGAGTTAAAAGCGATTGCCATTACACGTTTAGCACGTATTCAAATTGCACAAACTAAATATGACGATGCATTATCTACACTAAATGCACCATTACCAGAAGCATTTGATGCAAACGTTGCCGAGCTTAAAGGCGATATTTACACAGAGCAAGGTAATGAAGAACAAGCTCGTACTGCGTATCAAGCAGCAGTAGATGCAGGTGGATTAACAGGTAACCCACTTTTACAAATTAAGTTAGATGACCTAGCAGTAACTAGCCCAGCGGCATAAGGTTTTAGGTATGAGAAAAATAACTACAGCAACGCTTGCCTTATGTATGGCAACATTAATGGGTTGCTCATCAAGCGATGATGAAGACGAACTAGTACTACCTGAAATTGTAAATCAATTTGAAACAGACGTAGTTTGGCAAGAATCAGTGGGTGATGGCGTTGAGCATTATTTCTCTCGTTTATCGCCAGCGGTATATAAAGATACTATTTTTGTTGCCAGCCGCGAAGGCCAAGTAGAAGCGTTATCGCTAGCTAATGGCGATGTAAAATGGGAAACCGATGTACGCCAAGATTTATCTATCTGGCCTTGGAGCGACAACGGAACTGCAAAATTATCAGGTGGTATTTTGCAAGCCTATGGTAAAATATACATAGGTTCTGAACATGGCTTTATTATTGCCCTTGACCGCGAAACCGGTGAAGAAGTTTGGCGTAAACAAGTACCAGGCGAATCTCTGTCTAAACCAACAGCAGGTGATGGCCTAATTTTTGTAAATTTAGGTTCAGGTAAATTGTTAGCCCTTCACCCAGATACTGGCGAAGAGCGTTGGAGCTTTGAACAAGAAGTTCCACCACTTACTTTACGCGGCCAAAGCTCACCAACTGTTGCAAACGGTGGTGTTTTAGTAGGCCTTGAAACAGGCAAACTTAGCGTATTAATTTCAGACAGTGGTTATTCTGCATGGAGTGCCGAAATAGCAGTTGCTAAAGGTGCATCAGAATTTGAACGCCTTGTTGACGTAGATACTCAGCCACTTATTAGCGGCCCATACGCCTACGCAATTGCCTACAACGGTAACCTAGCTGCAGTTGATATTCGCTCTGGCAATGTTGTATGGAAACGTGAATACAGCAGCTACCGCGAAATTGCGATGGATTCACAAACTATCTACTTAGTAGATAGCGATGGTGTAATTTACGCATTAGATAAAAATTCAGGTATTGAACGTTGGAGCCAACCCGCTCTACGTGGTTGGTACCTAACAGGTCCTGCAGTTGCAGGTAACCACTTAGCTTTAGGTGACCAAGAAGGTAACCTACATTGGCTTAACAAAGAAACTGGCGAGTTAGTATCTCGTGAAGACTTTGACAGCTCAGGCTTTTTTGTTGAGCCTATTGTTGCCGACGACAAGCTAATTTTATACACCCGTGATGGTGAAGTTAGTGTGGTAAACATACCTAACTAACTAGCTAACACTTAAAGGTTTTTTGTAAGGCTTCGCACTGCGAAGCCTTTTGTTGTTTTTTAAAGAGGTAGTTTATGCTTCCCGTGATCGCTCTAGTTGGGCGACCCAATGTGGGCAAATCCACATTATTTAACCGTTTAACACGTACTCGTGATGCGCTCGTAGCCGATTTTCCAGGTTTAACACGAGATAGAAAATATGGCCAAGCTAATTACGATGGCTTTGAATTTATCGTGGTAGACACGGGTGGTATTGATGGCTCTGAGGAAGGCATTGAAACAGAAATGGCTGATCAGTCATTACTCGCCATTGAAGAAGCCGATATAGTGTTGTTTTTGGTTGATGCCCGCGTGGGCATGACCGTAGCTGACCAAGCCATTGCTAATCACTTGCGCAAGCAAGAGAAAAAGAGCTTTGTTGTTGCTAACAAAACCGATGGTATTGATGCAGACTCAAACTGTGCTGAATTTTACCAGTTATCATTAGGTGAAATACACCATATTGCTGCTGCACATGGCCGTGGTATTACATTACTACTTGAGCAAACTCTTCAGCCAGTAATTGCTGAACTAGCTGCACAAGACGAAGATGTAACAGACGATGACGAAAGCCTAATTGACCTTTATCAAGAAGGTGAAGGCGACGATACAGACCATCAAGCATTTGCAGATAAACCTGTAAAACTGGCTATTATCGGCCGCCCTAACGTAGGTAAGTCAACACTTACAAACCGTATACTCGGTGAAGAACGTGTAATTGTATACGATATGCCAGGCACAACCCGCGACTCTATTTATATTCCGATGACTCGTAACGACAAAGAATATATTTTAATAGATACCGCAGGTGTTCGTAAGCGTAAAAAAGTAAGTGACGTAGTTGAGAAATTCTCAGTAATTAAAACACTTCAAGCAATTGAAGATGCAAACGTTGTACTACTTGTTGTTGATGCCCGCGATGGTATTTCTGATCAAGATTTAAGTTTATTAGGTTTTGCGCTTAACTCAGGTCGTTCATTGGTTATTGCTGTGAACAAATGGGATGGGCTTGATGACTACGTTAAAGACCGTATTAAAACAGAGCTTGATCGCCGTTTAGGCTTTATTGACTTTGCACGCTTACACTTTATATCTGCACTTCATGGTACAGGTGTTGGCCACTTATTTGAATCGGTTGATGAAGCGTACGAGTCAGCAACTAAGCGTATTAGCACCGCAATGCTTCGCCGTATTATGGACATGGCACAGGCAGATCACCAGCCGCCACTTGTTCGTGGTCGTCGTGTTAAGCTTAAATACGCGCATGCCGGTGGTTATAACCCGCCACGTATTGTAATTCATGGTAACCAAGTTCACGATTTACCAGATAGCTACAAACGCTACCTTATGAACTACTACCGTAAAGCACTTAAAATTATGGGCACCCCAATCAAAATTGAATTTAGAGAAGGTGATAACCCATTTGCAGGGCGTACTAATAAAGTAACGCTTTCGCAAAAACGTAAAATACGTGCTTTTGCAAAAGAAAACCGTAATAAATAAATTCGTTAGAGTTAATTTATTACAAAAAAACGGCGTACTTTTTAGTACGCCATTTTTTATTGAAGATTAAGTAATGCCAATTGCACCAACCGCTCAACTGTGGTGTCTTGGCTATTTTTAGGCGCTTTGGGGTAATACTTAGATTTTGGCGACTTAATAGTTATAAACCCATGATTGGTGGCCATTTCGTGGGCTAACAGCTTACGCTCTTTGGGTGTTAAATGGTTTTCGTGTATTTTTGCAAGCTCCCCACTATCAAGCCATATGCCAGCGCAACCTGGGCACTCGTCAATCTCAACCACTTTGAGCGGTGAAAAATACCGGCGCATCATCACAATACTTGGGCATTTAGGGCAATTTACTCGCGATGAGACTTCGCCCTCGCCTTCGGTATAATTACTCAAATACTTAAGTAGAACCTGACCATGCTTTAACTCAGGCGAGCTAAACTTAAAAATTTGGCTGTTATCAAAAAATACGCCGCCTTGCGCTGACGTAAAAACAGTAATCCCGCCAATTAACAACGGCTCAAGAGAGGTATTTGTGCGTGGGCATAACATTCTAAAATCCTTTTATTTTAATACTTAACTTACACTACTTTACTCAAGTGCTTTATGAATAAGCCCAACAAGCGGCGCTGGTAATGTAATATTACCTGCAAGTACAAACTCATGCGCGTCGTCTGACATTTTTTGCCATGTACGGCGAATAATACCTATCCATTTTTGCTCATCGTAATCTGGTTTTGCATTGGCAAACCCAAGCATGTAATGCTCAATAAATACTAAGCTTGCTACGTCTTCTACTAGTTGGCTGTCGGGGTTACGTTTAATATTTTTTTTAGCGACTGCATCGTACACTCGGTTTTGCTCAGCATCACCGTAACCAGCTTGCTGCATAAGCGCTACAACACTACTTGCATGAAATATATAAAGTGCACTGCGCCATTGATGATAGCCTTGCTTGTTCATTTCAAAGTCACTACGCGGCGACTTCCAGCGTTGTATATGCTGCCCACGCACTGCAATTTTCATAAGCTCATCTGCACCTGGGTTAAAACGGCTAAGCATGTCGCTCATACGAGTAGCATAGAGGCTTTCTTTGGGAACACTCTCACCATTAAGTTGCTCAGTATTAGGGTCTTGGTTGTTTGCTTCATCAATTAAGGTAATTACTTTATTAAACATGACGGTCATTTTTTATAATAAGTTTTAATCATTCTAAACGCTGGTAAAACAATAAACTAGTGCGCCACTTAGTTACGCAGTGAAATTTGTTCAATCAAAAGTTAAACTAAGAAGTACAGGTTATAAAAGTAGGCGCATTGATTAAGTTAACTTGTTATTATCTTAGAAACAAAAATAACATATGTGCGTAAACTAATAAAAATCAACGCGCTAAAAATGAGAATAATATGTTTAAAAAAAGTATTTTAGCCATTTGCTTAGCGGTTGCATCGCTACCAAGCCTAGCCGACAGTAACAGCGATTTAAAAACCATTATTGATAACCATTGGCAAAACGCCAAATCTGAGAAAATA
Source organism: Pseudoalteromonas sp. S3178 (assembly GCF_005886985.1). Classification (NCBI taxonomy): domain Bacteria; kingdom Pseudomonadati; phylum Pseudomonadota; class Gammaproteobacteria; order Alteromonadales; family Pseudoalteromonadaceae; genus Pseudoalteromonas; species Pseudoalteromonas sp. S3178. Next base: position 20,984 of record NZ_PNCW01000007.1, read on the forward strand.
TTTTTTCGGACCGATCCAGATGGTTGGAAACCAAACGGCACATTACCAAATTGGAGCGAGCAAGCCATTGCTAAGCGCCAAGCTTATAACAACAGCGTACTAAAAAGCTTAGCCAGCATTGACCCAAAAACGCTCAACAACGAGCAGCTAATGAACTACCGCTTATTTAAATATGAGCGAGAAACCGAGCAGCAAAGCTACCTTTATCAAGATAAGTATTTTCCGGTTAACTTTTTAAGTGGCTGGCATACTTACTTTGCAGAAGCGCCGGCTAACATGGCTTTTTTAACAGCTGATGATTACAACGCATTTTTAATAAGCCTTGCCGACTACCCGCGCTTTAATCAGCAAAATATTGATTTAATGAAAGAAGGTATAAAAACAGGCTTTACTCATTATTGTAAAACCTTTGAAAATTACAGCCAAAGCATTAGCGCGAACATAGTTAACAACCCCAAAAACAGCGCCCTTTACGAGCCCTTTAAGCGTATACCTAATACCTTTAGTGCATCGCAAAAAGCAAGCTTACAACAAAAAGCCCAAGCAGTAATTAAAGACAAAGTAATTCCTGCTTATCAGCATTTTTACGACTTTTTTAAAAATGACTATATGCCACATTGTAGAGCGCAGCCGGGCATTGCAAGCGTGAAAGGCGGGCTTGATTACTACAAGTACACGGTTAATTACTACACCACAACAAACGCCACACCTAAACAAATACATGAACTAGGTCTTAAAGAAGTTGCGCGTATTAAAGCGCAAATGCAAAGCATTATTGATGAAGTTGGTTTTGATGGCACCTATAGTGAGTTTTTAGAATTTTTAGCAACCGATGAGCAATTTTACGCAAAAGACGCGCAAGACCTGCTAGAAAAAACCGCGTTCATCACGCAAAAAATGTATGGCAAACTCCCCACTTACTTTGGCCATTTACCACGTAACACCTTTACTATAAAAGGCTCAGCGAGTCGTGGGGCGTTTTATATGCCACCTGCTGATAACCGCTCTCCTGGCACTTACTTTTTAGCCTCAACTCCAAAGCTGCAGCCTTTATATAATTTAGAAGCACTTAGTCTGCACGAAGCCATACCAGGGCATCACTTACAAAATGCCATTGCTATGGAGTTAAATGTACCCGAATTTAGACGCACACTTAGCCATTCTGCATTTGGCGAAGGTTGGGCACTATATACAGAGCGCTTAGGCAAAGAAGCCGGCTTTTATCAAAACCCATACAGCGACTTTGGTCGTTTAGGTTACGAAATTTGGCGTGCAGTGCGCTTAGTGGTTGATACCGGTATTCATGCGTTTGGTTGGAGCCGTCAAAAAGCGATTGATTACCTAGCAAGCCACACGGCTTTACCACAAAGCGCCGTAGAAGATCAGATAGATCGTTATATTTCATGGCCAGGCCAAGCACTCTCTTACAAAATGGGGGAGCTAAAAATACGCGAACTGCGTGCAAAAGCCGAAAAAGAACTCGGCCCACAATTTGACATTCGCAGCTTTCACGACACTGTTATTGGCCAAGGTTCGCTCCCTATGGCAGTACTTGAAGACGTAATAAACGATTGGATAGCAAAACAAAAATCGGCTATTTAACATTGAAGGAGGCGGTATTATTTACCGCCTCTTTCTAAATGGACTTTTTAATGAAACACCTACTTATTTTTATATCACTCATTTTATTTAGCAGCCAAGCTAATGCGTTTTGTTTAGACGCACCAAACTACATTGAAGGCGTAGAATATGGCGTTTGTGGGGAGCAAACAGATTCAATTTCCCTTACGCCTTATTTTATTATATGGATGCTTTTAAACGTGTTGTTTGGGCAAATGCTTAATAAACCAAATATACACGTGGGATTTAAATATTTACTTTTTCTTAGTGCGTTCCCACTGAGCCCGTTAGTACTATTAATGAATTTAACTGGAATGATGGTATCTCGCATTTATAAAAAATATTCAAACACCGCAAAAAATAAAGCCCAACCTAACCATGATTGCGCAGAGCCTGTTATAGAAAAACCGAGCGTTAAGCAGCAAATAATTGGTGAGTACATTTTTGACAGCATGCAACAGGCCTTAATTAAAGAAGATAATCACTTCACATTAGAGCCTAAATGCATGCAGGTACTAAGCTATTTAGTTGAACAACAACCAAGGATAGTTAGCCTAGAAGAGTTACACAATAATGTATGGGAGAATCAAATAGTAACCGACACCGCTGTTAGGCGAGTTATTAGCAAACTACGTGTAGCCCTTAACGATAACGACACAAAAAACCCCAAATATATAAAGTCTGTAATGAAGCGAGGTTATCAACTTATAGCTGAAGTAAAAACACAACCCATTGAATATTAAATGTTTATTAAAGTTATAACCGAGGTAATATCGTGGTTATAACTTTATAATAACTAGTTAACGGCTTAATTATCGTTATTTTTCACTTAACGTTTTAATTTATTTAGGCGCTTTAGAGCGACCCATAAAATTAAATAATTAAGGAAAAAATATGAAACATTTACTGCCGCTAACACTATTATTAATTACAACATTAGTTACCATCAGCCTAATAGGTAACGCGCAATGTATAGAAATAGGTAACGCATCTATTGCCAGTATTTCATTCGGCACGTGTGATTTATCAAGCGCTAAAACAACGCTTTCACCACTCGTTACTATTTTTTGGTTAGCAATGAATATGGTTTTTGCAATCATACTGCCTAAACCATCTATTGCTAAAAAGTACAAAACTGCTTTATTTATTTGTAGTTTACCGCTTAGCGTATTTGTGTATTTAATTGCTTATGTATCTATTAACCTCACTAACACGACCAAACCAGTTAAATAAAACCTAAACAGGTGAGTAAGCAATACTTGCTCACCGCTTCATTACTAAAACTTGCAGCTGACTAATCCCTACCCGCTTTTGCTTCGTAAGGTTAATGATTATAAAAACCAGAGCATAAGTATGAGCAAACGCATTTTATATTGGCTACAAAACGATTTACGCCTAACCGACAACCCAATTTTTAGTGACCTAGCGTTGCAGCAATGCGCGCTTGATATTGTATTTGTTATTAATCCGCACTGGTTTAAAAATAATAACTACCAACAAAAACCCTACGGCATACATAAGCAGCAGTTTTTGATGCAAAGCTTGTACGAGCTACAACAAACACTTATTGAGCGTGGGCAAACCCTGCATGTGCTTGAGGGCGAACCCGTATCGATTTTAAAAGCGCGTATAAATGAGCAAAATATAGATGAAGTGGTATACAGCGAGCAATTTGGCCTGTACGAGCAACGCCAAATAAACTTACTCAAAGCACATTGCCCAAATACACAATTTACAGGAACGCAGCAAGATACGCTCTATAAACAAAGCGACCTCCCCTTTGATTTAAGCGAATTACCTAAACACTTTACCCCGTTTCGTAAAAAGGTAGAGGCCGCTAATAGCCGCATTACACCTTCTACTTTGCCAAACGGTTTGCTCCCTCAACCATTAACCTTATGCGCCAAAAAACCTATAGAACGTATAACAAATAAAGGCGTAATGCATGGCGGGCTTAACAGCGCGCAAGCACATTTAAAGCAGTATTTTGCAGGTGTAATGCCAAGTACTTATAAAACGACTCGAAACGAACTTGATGGCTTTAACAACACCACCAAATTTAGTACTTGGCTTGCCTTTGGCTGTATAAGTGCAAAACAAGTGTATAAAACTGTGGAGGATTACGAGCAAAGCAACACGGCAAACGAGTCTACTTACTGGATTAAATTTGAATTGCTATGGCGAGAGTATTTTAAATGGCATGCACTTAAAGCAGGTAGCAACCTGTTTAGCTTTAAAGGTCAAAAACAAACTAAACCACTCACTACTTTTATACCAATACGTTTTGCGGCTTGGTGTAACGGCACAACGCCTTACCCACTTGTAAATGCCATTATGGAAGAACTAAACACTACGGGTTACATTTCAAACCGTGCAAGGCAAATTGCAGCAAGCTGCTTAGTGAACGAACTTGGCCTTGATTGGCGATACGGCGCAGCCTATTTTGAGCAGCAATTGATTGATTACGATGTAGCGGCTAACTGGGGCAACTGGCAGTACATAGCCGGTGTAGGGGTTGACCCGCGTGGCGGTCGCCACTTTAATATTGAAAAGCAAACCGCGCAGTTTGATCCGCACGATATTTACACTAATAAATGGCAAGGTAATAAAAATACCAGCGCGCAGTTGGATAGCTTAAACGAAGTTGATTGGCCTATATAAGCCAATCAACCTCCATCAGGTTATATTTAAAACAGCTGCGCAATGCCTACATTAATGGCAAAGCCACCTAAGGTTAGAAACAAAAACAAACAGCCTGCTAATAACAGTGGTTTTATACCCGCTTGGCGAATAGCGCCAACATGTGTACGCAGCCCTAGTGCAACCATAGCAATGGTGAGCAATATATTGTCAAACCATACAATGGCATTTGTAACACCTTGAGGAATAACCGATAACGAATGTACTCCACTTGCCACTATAAATAACACCGCAAACCAAGGGATAGTAATTCCAGATTTATGCTCGCTGCCCTGTGCGTGTATGTTTGCATGCTTTTTACTTTGCCAAAACGATAAGCCCACTAAAAATGGTGCAAGCATCATTACGCGTAACATTTTTTCAATCACGGCGGTGTCGGCCGCATTGGCGCTTACCGCTGTGCCCGCTGCAACCACTTGCGCTACTTCATGAATAGTTGAGCCAACAAAAATACCGTAAGCGTGCTCACTCAACCCCATAAACTCAAACATTATCGGGTAGGCAAACATACTTAACGTGCCAAACACCACTACCGTTGCTACCGCTACTGATACTTTATGCGCCTGTGCTTTTATAACGGGCTCAGTTGCCATTACCGCTGCAGCACCGCAAATAGAACTACCCGCGCCTATTAGTATGGTTGTTTGCTCATCGAGCTTAAATACGCGCTTACCTAGCTGCACTGCCAATATAAAAGTACCTAGCAGCATTACCACATCGGTTAATAGGCCATGCCAACCAACGCCCGCTACTTGCGTAAAGGTTATTCTAAAACCAAACAGCACAACGCCCGCTTTGAGTAATATACTTTTAGCATAATCAACACCTACATCTGTACGCGTAGCTATGCGCGAAAACACACTGTTGCCCACAATAATGCCAAGAACAATACCAATAGTGAGTGAGCTAAATTGCGCAGTTTGCATTATTTGTAACTTACTTAATGCAACAGATGCCCCCGCTAAAATAACCACTAGCAGCATACCTAACCACCAGCGTGTATCACTGTACTGCTTAGTATTAATACCCAAAGGTTGAAACCCACTTTTAATAGCGCTAAGCATAATATTCCCTCAATTAAACAATGTTGATGTGTTGACTTAATTGTAAGAAAGCTCAAAATATAACTCCAATATATTAAAATCATGATTCGATAACTTAAAGCTATACAATTAAAAGTTATGCAATTTAAGGTTATACAATGAACTTACATGCACTTAGGGTGTTTTATACAGTTGCTAAATTGGGTAGCTTTTCAGGTGCAGCCGAAGCGCTTTTTATAAGCCAGCCTGCGGTATCAAAGGCTTTAAAAGAGCTTGAGTATCAGTTAAATATTCAACTTATTGAACGCGCATCTAAGGGTAAAAAACTTACCTTAAGTGAAGGCGGACAAGCACTTTTTGAACATGCTCGAAGTATTTTTGCCATTGAAAAAGCCGCCATTGACGATATTAAATCGCGAACGGGGCTTAAGCGCGGCACGCTCGTTATTGGCACTAGCACAACCATTGCCAGCTATTGGCTACCGCCCTATTTAGCCAAATTTTGCGCTCAGTACCCGCATATAAAAGTAGAAGTACAAGTTGCTAATACCGCGCAAATTGAGCACGCATTACTTGAATGCACCATCGATTTAGCACTGGTTGAAGGCACACCTACCGAGCCGCATATCATAAGTAAACACTGGCAAAATGATTTAATGAGTATCGTTATACCCAGTAACTTTAAGCCCACTAAAAACTTAAAAGCATGGTTAAACGAGCAATTTTGGTTATTACGCGAGCCAGGCTCTGGCACTTTAGAAATGTCGGAAAAGTTATTAGCAGAGCATGGCGTACAAGCAGAGCAAAGTATGCAATTGGGCAGCAACGAAGCCATAGCAAGGGCCGTCGCTCAAGGTATGGGGGTCGCTTTATTGCCAAATGTAGTTACTGAGGATTTAGTGCAGCTAGGAAAATTAACTCGCTTGAGCCAAAAAAATAACGAACAACTCTCTCGGCCGCTTTATCAACTGCATTATAAAGACAGACCGTCTTCGCATGCAGCGCAAGCATTCGAAAAAAGCCTATTTGGTGAATAGTGCTCACAATGTGAGAAGTAAGGCACCATTAGCAAATTGAGATAAAGTTTAATATGTAAAGTCGAAATTTGAGCACTTTAGTTTATCTCGTGCCTGTTAGCTGAGTTAAAACTCTCTTGCGTTAGGTGACACACCTTTCATGCTTCACTATTAAATTAAAATAGTTTTTAAACATGTGTTCGGAACTGGTATCCCTTAAATCCACATCAAAATAGTAGCCGTCTTCTAAAATTTCTAAGGTCTCTAAGTCATTACAAATTCGTTCAAGAATTAAATATTTATACTTTGGAGTTATACTTTTTATTTCATCCAGGGTGAGCCCTTCAGCATCAAAGTTTAAAACAACTCTTAAACTGGTACCTGAATAACCATGCCTCATAAAACTAATTCGGCTATCAATGGATGAAAAAAAGGTGCTGAAGTGATTTTTATCTTCCTCGTATTCCCATTGAGAAGCATCCCCCCAAATTAAAATAAAAATAGCACCAAAAATAGCTGCAGCTACATATAGTTTGTTGGCATTAACCAAGAACCACAATTGAATTTTTTCAGAACTCATTAACTTCATAAGTCACATAACTTTTAAATAAAGGACTAAAATGAGTCGGATAAAATAAGCGACTAATGAACAAAACCAATGCCTTGCTCATTTACATATTTGGTTAATATAACCAGGCTCAAGAAAAATACCTTGATGCTACACCAATGCCGATAAGTAAAATAATTAATAAAACCCAATATCTTTTTGAACCATCTAAATTTTCACCGCACACTGGGCAAGATGATGACGCGATTGGAGTCCCGTTAATATTTGTCGTTTTAACAACTGGGGAGGTAATTCCTGATTTACACTTTTTGCACTTCATAAATATCCATATTAATTATAAAAATCGCGAGTTGATGCTCACATAAAACTTAACTAATTGATGTTAAATGACAGGCTGTTATTAGCAGCAAATCACAAAAAACCAAACTTTATACATCCTTTTAATTGAATTGCCATAACATGAGAATAGACCTTACAAACCCTTAGTTAAATCTTGCGCTAACGTACCCGTTGGCTTTTCAATTACGCGCACTAACTCTTTGCCATTTTGTTTAACAACAAACGTAGGCGTGTATTGTAAGTCGTGCGCCTGTGCGATGCCTGCATCATCGCGTTTGTTGTAACCCACGGCCACATAGTCAATGCTTGCAAGTTCTACCTTAGATTCTTCAAGTAACTTAATCAGCTTTGGTACTTCGCGTTGGCTGTCGTGGCACCAAGTACCAAATAATACAATTAGCTCTTTGCCTGCGAGCTTTTGCATTAAGGCTATATCTTGCTCGGTTGGTGTAAATGCGTTGTACTGCTTATTAAACTTATCGTAATCGCTTAACAGTGCTTGCGTACTTATCTCGCCCGAAAATGGCGCCGTAGCAGCGCAGCTTACAAGCGGCATACTTAACGCGCACAATAAAATTAATTGTTTAAACATGAGGTTACTCTTAATTTAGGTATTAATTTAGGTATCAGACGACTATACCCAATATTAAGCGTGGAGTGAACAGCTCTCAGGTGTTACTTTTTATCCATAAAAAAGTTTACTTGCGATAAGTTAGTTAAATACTCTCGCCTTACGTTTTTATTCTCAGCTAGCTTATCTAAATCACCAATTAAGGTAACAAGCTTAGTATGCGAGTGACGGTTTGTTTCTATAAAATCGTCTTGCTTGTCATCACTCTCATCGCGCTCTTTTTTATGCATAGAGTAGCTGTTTTCGTTTTCTTCGAGCCAAATATCATCAATTAAGCGAATGTCGCTTTTACTCACCGTTTGCTCTTGCATTGCCATTTGCAGCTCGAATTGGTTTGTTTGCGGGTTAAACCCATACATTTTTGTATCAACATCAACTTCGTGAGACTGGTCAAGCCCAACAAGTTCTTTATTTTTAACTGCGGTACCTACGTTATAGCTCTCTGCTTTGTTGTAGTAGTCAGGGCGACTGTATTGATAATCAAAATGGCTATTTACGTTTTTACTTTGTGTTAAACCGCTAAGCTCGCCTAATTGGGTTTGCTCAGTCGCTTGGCTTAGCTCAATAGTGCTTTTAGGCTGATAGTCGCCACTATCCAGTGCGTACGAAAAGGTAGCATCAAAATCAGCGAGCTTAGACACACCCGCCCCCAACGTATTTGGTGCTTTATCACCTAACCCTTGGTAACGAGGATCGTTTGTGACCATGTTATCAACCAAATCGGCAACCATAGCGCGCCCGTCATTAAATTGCTGTTCTGCAAGTGACTCCAAATTGCTATAACGCTCAGCCGCTGACGACATACTCGCAAAAGCGCCTTTAAATAATGCAAAGCCCTGCTGCATTGCTTCGTCGCCTTTGCGCCCAAATGCCGAGTCTTTACTATCCTCTGCACTATTTACTCGGCTATCTTCTAAGCTTTGATCTAGCGACGCTAAATACTGCTGCATTTGCTGTGTGTCTTTAGCGCCAATGGTTGACATATCGAGTGCAAAATCAATGTCGTTTTGCCCACTCTCGGCCTTAAACACAAGCGCTTGCTGATTTGATGCTTCATCAATGGAGTAACTTAAATCAAGCGTGTTTTCGCCTGTATCAAGCGCATCATTTTGCGTTGTTGAAAACGATACATTAAAACCCACTAGCTGCTCACTATTAAAGCCTGCTAAAAAGTATAAACTCATGTCTGTTTGGTTTGGCACTAGAATAGGATTAAATGAGTTTTCACTCACTTTAAAAAATTCATCGGCCATTTCGCCAACACCACTGAGCACCTGCGAAAGTGCCTTGTGCTCAGCCTCAGATAAATCGCCATTTACTTCGTAACTTATACCAAAGCCATCTATCGCTTCACCTGTTTCTTCGTCGTAACCTTGTGACGAGTTAAAGGTAATGTTTATAACATCACCTTCTTTAGTTTTTACCGAGAGCTCAAACAAGTTGTTATCGTCATCCTCGTATTTTTTGCGATTAAGGCTTTCCATGTACGGATTAAGCGTGCGCTCAACACGCTGCTGGCTTGAGGCTAAAAAGGTTTTTTGCTCATGCCCAAGCTGTCCTAAACTCGATAAAATATCACTGGTATTAGCGTAAGCACCTTGAATATTTTTAACGGATGTATTTAATCGCTCAATTAATTGGGTACTGTTTTCGTTTTTTAATAACCCCTCATGCTGAGAGCTTATTACGGTGCGCAGGGCGAGTTCTTCATTGGAGAGTTTATAGTTAAGCGTGCTAGGCGTACTTGAAATAGTAAATAGCGAGGTAAGTTGCTGTTGTAAAACATCCTCAACTTTTTGATTACTAGCCAGTGCTTCGTCAATAGTTTCGTTATTTAACTGACTAAGAAGCTCGTCGGTTATTTTAGGCGCGTTAGTTTGTAAATCATTAATAGCTTGAAGGTCGCCACTGTTATGCAGTGAAGGTGTTGCAGGTGTTTGGTTAGCGTTATTAACTGATTGGGTAAGCATAGTGCTTAGGTTAGCCTGACTGCCAAATATATTATTAACCATGATTATCCTTAATCGCTAAACCCTATTAAGTAATCTATCGGACACCGCATTAAAATCTTTAGCTTAAGAAGATATTTTTTACCTATTATTTATACAAACAACCCATTAATAAATTTAATAAGCATAAATGACATAAATCAAAACCGGATAAACGTAGGCCGAATAAGCGAAGCGCCACCCGACAACCCATCACTCATTTGTCTACAACCCAACTTTCAAGTGCTATTCTGCTCGCTTATTACTTCCATCTGTTTCTTTTATCCTTTGCACTAAAAAGTCGACCGCCGCTTTTACCTTTGGCACTAAATAGCGCTGCTTTTGGTACAACAGATAAACGGCCATATTGGTGTTTTGCGTTATCGCTAACTCATGCTCAAACTTAAGCTCTTGCAACTCACCTGTTTCAAGGTAGGATTTAAGCGCCCACCGAGTCGACATTAATATCCCTTCTCCGTTGCAGGCTTTTTTAGCCAGCCAATTCCCATTATTTGATATAGCGACGGTAGGCGCTGATACGTCGTGCCATTGTTCATCTATTTTACATAACCATGGCGTAGGCCCTGAGGGTGTTTTAAAATATAGGCCACGGTGCTGCAGTAATTCCATAGCACTTTTAGGCGTCCCGTATTTTTGCAAATACCCAGGCGATGCAACAGGTATAAAGCTATTATCCATAAGCTTAATTGCTAACACGCGCTCGTTAGGTGCATACCCTCCACGAATGGCTATATCAACGTCGTCACGCCCAAGGGTAGAAAGCTCATCACTTAGGCTTACATCTAGTATAATTTCGGGATACAAAACACTAAATTCATCAAGTAGCGGCATTAAAATTTTGTCGCCAAAGCCAACCATACAACTAATTGATAATCGCCCCATGGGTGTAGTTTGATAACTGCGCACTGTTTCTTGGCTCTGCGCCAGTTGCCCCAAAATTTGCTGCATATCGTTGTAGTAAATATGCCCAACTTCGGTAAGCTTCACAATGCGGGTTGAGCGTTTTAAAAGCGTAGCGCCTAAGCTTTTTTCTAAATCGGCTACTCGGCGCGACAACGACGAAGGCGGCACACCAAACGCTTTTGCAGCTTTAGTAAAACTGCCTGTTTCGACTACTTTTATAAAATACCGTATGGCTTTTAGTTGATCCATGCTGCCTCTGGGTTAAATAAGCCTTGTTATTGCCTTAAAGACAAAAGTGATTCGCATTTTCTCCTATATATAAGCAAATTAAAACCAGTAATAATAATCTTAACTTATCTACACGCTTTAATTTATTTAACGCCAATAGTTAAAGCTTAAAACCAAAGGCTACATTATGATTACTTTGCACGGCTTCGCAGCTAGTAACTATTACAACTTGGTTAAGCATGTACTTTTACACAAAGAGCTGCCATTTAATGAGCACCTTATATACAACAACGACGAGCAGTTTTTAGCTATAAACCCTATGGGGAAAGTGCCGGCTATTACCACCGCTGATGGGCTAAATATTGCAGAGTCGAGCGTTATTTGCGACTACCTTGAAGAAACCTACCCAAGCAACACGCTATACCCTGAAGATTCAGCCGAGCGTGCTTTTGTTCGCCAAATAATGAAAATAAGTGAGCTTTACTTCGAATTGCCAAGCAGGCGCTTAATCCCGTATGTATTTACAGGCTCCCCTGCCCCTGAACACGTAAAAGACGACATTCGCAAGCTTTTAACGCGCGGTGTAAACGCCCTTTGTGAATTAACGCATTTTTCGCCGTGGATAGCAGGCGAACAATTTAGCATGGCAGATATTTATGTTTACTACGTAAATACAGTGGTTAACGCATTCACGCCAAAAGAGCTTAACTGGGATGTACTGGCCGAAATACCTGGTATGAAAGAGTGGCAAGCAAAAATGAGTCAATCGACCATTGCTCAGCAAATAGAGGCAGATCGCCAAGCAAATATGCCTGAGTTTATGCAAAAGGTAACAGCACAAATACTGGCAGCTCAAAGCAAGTAATTACGCTATACGCTACCCATTCTCAATTTATAGGAACAGTATTATGACAGATACAAATACACAACTTACTTCAACAATTAACAACGACAACACCCTAACGCTTGCTTTAAAAAATATAGATATGCCAACACCACAGGCCGATGAAGTGGTAGTACGTATAGAAGCCGCACCGCTGAACCCATCTGATTTAGGTGTGCTATTTAGCGCAGCCGATATGAGCACAGCAAAACAAACGGGAACTGATCACAACCCTGTTATTACAGCAAATGTACCTTCGCAATTTATGTCATCGCTTGAAAAACGCGTAGGCAAAGCTGTACCCGTAGGCAATGAAGGTGCTGGTACAGTAGTGGCTGCGGGTTCATCGCCAGCGGCACAAGCATTAATGGGTAAAACTGTGGCTGTTATTGGTGGTGGTACGTATCGTCAGTATTTATGTACTAAAGTACAAAGCTGTTTAGAATTAAAAGAAGGCACTACCGCTAAAGAGGGAGCGTCGTCTTTTGTAAACCCGCTTACCGCACTAACCATGGTAGAAACCATGCGCGCAGAGGGCCATAAAGCCATTATTCATGCAGCAGCGGCTTCTAATTTAGGGCAAATGTTAAACCGTATTTGTATTGCCGATGGCGTTGATTTAATTAATATTGTACGCAAGCCAGAGCAAGAAACCCTACTGCGTAATATGGGTGCTAAATACGTTGTAAATTCAAGCAGTGATACGTTTATTGACGATTTAACAGCGGCCATTATTGAAACTGGCGCGACTATTTCGTTTGACCCAATTGGTGGCGGCCAATTAACAAGCGATATACTAAATTGTATGGAAGTAGCGGCCGCACGCGATATGAAAGAACACAGCCTATATGGCTCAGACACGTTTAAACAAGCATATATATACGGTGCGTTAGATCGCGGGCCTATTACACTCAATCGTAATTTTGGTTTTGCATGGGCTGTAAGTGGCTTTTTACTATTTAATGCCTTAGGTAAATTAGGCACTGAAACTGTAATGAAAATGCGTAAACGTGTAGCAGATGAAATAACAACCACCTTTGCAAGCAATTATACACATGAGGTTACTCTCGCTGAGGTATTAAAACTGGAGTCAATTGCCGCTTATTCTAAACAAGCTACTGGCGAAAAATTCTTAGTTAAACCACACGCTTAATTATAACCCACTCCCTTATAGAGCAGATACTTGCAGCAGTATCTGCTTTTTTATAAATATACATGCTAATCACAGCCTAGCTGTGGGGTTAATGCACAGTATAAAGCCTCTCATTACTGTTTATTAAAACCCTTCATAAAATCATCACAAAAACGTAACTTACTGAATGTTTACACATTGTTTGCACCTTCTATTTTTATAGTTTTGCGACGTTAATAAAATAAAAAAGATCGCATCAATGAATATAAAACCCATGCTATTTTATTCAGTTATTGCCTCTACTGCCTTTTTGTATGGTTGTGGTGGTAGTGAAGAAAGTAGCGACGCCAGCTCAGAGCAAAGCACTGATCAAACTGAAACAACCACCAGCACCGGCTCACTCGTTATAAACGAAATTGTTGCAAGCCCAAGTGATACCAACTACGACTGGGTAGAACTCTACGCCACTGCAGACATAGCCGACTTATCAGTATTTTCGCTTGTTGATGACAACGCCGACAGAGAGCCCCAAACTTTACCTGCCGTTTCGCTTTCGCAAGGTGAGTTTATTGTTATTCAAGCCATTGATGAAACCGACACACCGCCCGACAACGGCTATTACGTAACCTTTAAATTAGGTAGCGACGATGCAGTCACGTTATACGAGGACGACACTGCCGTCTCTGTACTTGATTGGGAAGAAGGCGAAGCCGCTGAAGGCTTTAGTTATGGCTTATACACCGATGGTACCGGCACAGCGCAAACATTAACGCCAACAGAAGGCGCAGCTAACCAAACAGCCGACACCTCTACACTTGTTACAACCCTAATTGCTGAAGATGCCCCACTGCGCATAAACGAAGTAGTAGCAAAAGATAGTAGCGGCGGTGAGGACTGGATAGAACTTTATGCAACGGGTAACACTGATGTTTACCTAGCAGACTACACCCTGAGTGATGACAGTAACGAGCAGTTTGCATTGCCTGATATTACGTTATCGCCCGGTGAGTTTTACCGTATTTACGCAAGTACCGACGATTTAGATGACCTGCCAAGCGTAGCGTTTAAATTAGGCGCAAGTGATACCGTAAGCCTATACAGTAACAACGTAATTATAGAACAACTCGCTTGGAAAAAAGGCCAAGCACTAAGTGGTTACAGTTATGGCCGCTACCCTGATGGCAGCGATGCAACTGCGGTACTCACTCCAACAGAGCTTAGCCAAAACAGCAAAGCAACTCACGGGCCACTCGTTATTAACGAAGTGGTGGCAAGCGCCGCAGACGATGGCAGCGATTGGTTTGAGCTATACAATAACAGCGACAATACAATTAACTTAGCCAACTACCACGTTATTGATGAAAGCGACGACATAGACCCAGTAACCCTGCCCGACATAGATTTATACGCAGGCCAATACATTACTATTTATGCCACCGACGAAGATCCAGGTACTTACTACGTACCCTTTAAGCTAGGCAAAGAAGACGAGCTAAGCTTAATGTTCAACGACGAAGTAATTGACTACATTGATTGGGACGAGAGCGATGTAGCCACGGGCTTTAGTTATGGCCTAAGTAACAACACCGGCTTTACTCATGCGTTTTTAACACCGACCCCAAGTAGTGAAAATACAGTTGCAAGCGCATTTACACCCACGGCTGTTAATACGCTTTCTATTACAATTACTGACGAAAACTGGCAAGACATCCTAGACAACCCACTTGATGAGGAATATCACGAAACCAGTATTACCTTTAACGGAGTAACGCTAGACAGCGTGGCAATTCGAACTAAAGGCGGCTCAAGCTTAAGCACCGTAGCTAACTCAAGCAGTGACCGCTACAGCTTTAAGGTTGATATTAATGAATATGTGTCGGGGCAAACCTTTTTTGAGCTGAAAAAATTTACATTACAAAACTCGTTTAACGACCCGTCGTACATGCGTGAAGTAATCGCCTACGACCTAATGGATGAAATGGGTGTACCTACCCCTGAGCATGCTTACGTTAATTTTTATGTAAACGGGGAGCTATTTGGTTTGTATTTAATGGTAGAGGCCATTGATGGTGAGTTTTTAGAAAAACACTTTGCCAACAGTAATGGCGATTTATACAAACCAGATGGCACAGGCAGTGATTTGCTATGGCTAGGCGACGACATACAAAGTTATACGGATATAAACCTACAAACCAACGAAGAGAGCACCGATAACGGCGCATTTATTAACTTTGTAGAATCGCTCGATGCAGGTGAAACCAACGCCATAGATGAAGATACATTACTGCGTTATATGTCGGTAAGTACTTCACTGTCTAATTTAGATAGTTACCACGGTACACTTGCTCATAACTATTATATTTATGACCAAGACGGCGTATTTAGTATTTTGCCATGGGATTTTAACGAATCATTCGGCACCTTTAATATGGACTGTAACAGCGTAGATATAAGAGAGCTTTATATTGATGAACCCGCAAGTGGCGCATTAAATGAACGCCCAATGCTTGCCAATGTATTTGCTGATCAAAATAACCTTGATACATACCACAGTTACTTAACACAGCTTATTAACGGTTCACTTTCAAGCGACACCTTTAGTGCCCGCGTAAATGAAATAGCCGACCTAATTCGTGAGCACGTACAAAACGACCCTACCAGTTTTTATGGCTCAGATTACTTTGAGCAAAACCTCACATCAACTACGGGGCAGTTTTATGGCTTAACGTCGTTTATGCAGTACCGCGTAGCAAATATGGCCGCGCAGCTTGATGGCTCATTACCTTCAGCTGGCGACGGCAGCGGATTTTGCGCTAGATAATAATCCATCCTTTTAGCAGTACCTGCATGCACCCATGCAGGTACTGCAATTTATTACTTTGTAATTTAATAATCTGAGAAAATTATGACCATTCAAGCACGCTTTAAGGATGAACTTTTTGAAAAGGACGCTTCAATCTCACCTGTAGCAATTACTGCTATAAACACTAAAAATAAGCAGGCTCAGCCTGAAAAACCAGATGCGCAAGGCTCATTAACAACCTTAATTAACGAGTTGCTCGCCCCGTTTGAAGGTTACGGATTAAACGATCTTAATAACGCTAATTTAATGAACCGTGTAGACAGCAAGTTTATGCTACCACTGTCTTTTTTACCTGAGCTGCTTACTCATATACAAGGCCAGTATAGGGTACTTGATATACAAGGTAAGCGTTTATTTTCTTATTATAACCAGTACTTTGATACGCCCAACCTTGATTTATATAAAGCCCACCATAACGGAAAGCTTAACCGCTACAAAGTACGCCAAAGGCGCTACGTTGATACAGCCACCGAATACCTAGAAGTAAAACTAAAAAACAACCAAAGTCGCACAGTAAAAACACGTATAAAGCTCGAAAAAAATAACGAGCAAGCCCATTGTACTGCGTTTATGAAAGAGCAAATGAAAAACAACTTTGCACATTTAAACGTAACCCAGCAAAGCGGCTATAACCGCATAGCCCTAGCTAACGAAGAAAAAGCAGAGCGCTTAACGCTTGATTTTAACTTGTGGTACAACACCCCAAAAGGCGATAACAAAATAACCTTACCGGGCTTTTTTATTGCCGAGCTTAAGCAAAATAAAAAAACAAAACACTCGCCATTTTATAAGCTTATGAGCAAACACCACATATTTCCGGCCTCGTTTAGTAAATACTGCATTGGCTGTGCTTTGCTCTACCCAGAGCGCTTAAAAGTAAACCGCTTTAAACCTGTTTTAGCCCGTTTAAAACACCTTAACCGCACTAACCCGCTTTTACCTTTAGAGAATAATTAAAATGACAAAATTGGATCTTATTTTTCTTTCCCGCTTTTTAGTAAACATCTTATCGTTGGCTGTACTTTGCTATGGCTGTTACTTTCGTATTAGTAAAAATGCGGTAGTAGCAGGCTCGTTTATTTTATTTGGCGTAGGCGTTTTTATTATTACCTTTTTGCTACACGGCGTTGATATGTCGATGGAATTTGCCTTTGGCCTATTTGCTGTGTTTACCATGCTTAGGTACCGTACTGAGTCTATTTCTATTAAAGAGATGACCTACCTATTCCTCGTTACCGCAATTGCATTACTCACCTCTGTAGGGCAAATGAGCTTAATTGAGCTAAGCATTCTTAATGGCATAATTTGCTTAATTGCCTTTTTAATTGACTCAAGCGTATTTGTAAAACGCTACGAAGTACAAAGTGTTTGCTACGAGCGCATAGAAAATATAACCCCACAAAACCAAGCAACACTCATCCATGATTTAAAACAGCGCACGGGCCTAAACGTAGTTGCCGTAGATATAGAACACATCGACTTTTTAAGAGACGTAGCACAACTAAAAGTAAGTTATTTAGCTAATAAACAAGCAAAGGCAGCCTAACATGACCTCTAAACAAACGATCACTTACGCGGCACTTTCAGCACTTTGTTTTGTGAGTAATGCAAGCTTTGCCAAAATTAACGACGATATAGATTTAAGTGGCTATATCATGCTCGACTACAACAAGTTTGATACCTCATTATTAGAGGATCAATACAACAGCAACAGCTCAGAAAGTACCTCTGAAATACGCCGTGCTCGCCTGAGTTTTAAATCAGACATAAGCAAAGACTGGAAAAGTAAATTTCAGCTTGGCTTTGCCGATGGCGAAACCGAAATAAAAGACGCTTACTTAGAATACTCTGGCTGGAAATTTGCCGATTTGACCATAGGCCAGCAAAAAGAAGGCTTTGGCCTAGAAAAGCTAACTAGCTCTCGTAATTTATTAATGCTTGAACGCAGCATGATAAGTGAAGCGTTTTCGCCAGGGCGTAGTTTAGGTATTAGCCTATCGGGAGACATAGCCTCAGTAAATTGGCAACTAGGTTATTACAAGCCCGACGAAGACGAAGCAACGTCTGCAGTTACAGGGCGTTTAGCTTGGGTGCCGTGGCAGCAAAACACTAACTTATTACACTTAGGCCTCGCATTTAGCGAGCAACAGTACGATGGCAACGAGTTTAGAGTAAATGAACCACTTGAAGTTTATACCGCCGACTCATTAATAGAAGGCGATAAAATTAATGCCGATAGCCTCTCGCAACAAGGCATAGAGCTACTATGGCTAAAAGACAGATTTACCATGATGGCCGAGTGGCAACAAGCACAAGTAACCAGTATTGAAGAGTCAACCAATGATTACGAAGGCGGCTATTTGCAATTTGGTTATCAGCTATCGGGCGGATACCGTAAGTATAAAAATGCAAAACTAGGCGCAAGCTCAGAGCCAGGCTGGGAACTTACAGGCCGCTACAGCTTACTAAAACTCAAGCAAGAAAACCAAGACGCAAAAACCTACGCCCTTGGCGTTAACTACACCGTAAACAAAAACATAAAATTTATGGCCGACTACATTAAAGCCGATTACTTTGAGGCGGGCGGTACTATCACATCAGGCAACGCAATCTCATTAAGGCTGCAATATTCGTTTTAATGCGCTTTGCGTGTTTAGTCGGTTAGCCTAAAACTATAAAGCCCCTGTGTTA
>NZ_PNCW01000070.1:0-15884 GCF_005886985.1 Pseudoalteromonas sp. S3178
CTTTATCGGGGTCAGATCAGACCGCTGACCGCTGACCGCTGACCGCTGACCGCTGACCGCTGACCGCTTTAAAGTTTAATCTCTTCCGCAGTTAACTGGCGATATTCACCACTGGCTAGGTTTTCATCTAGCTTAATTCCTGCAATTTGCTCACGGTGTAGCTCTACC
This sequence comes from Pseudoalteromonas sp. S3178, assembly GCF_005886985.1. Classification (NCBI taxonomy): domain Bacteria; kingdom Pseudomonadati; phylum Pseudomonadota; class Gammaproteobacteria; order Alteromonadales; family Pseudoalteromonadaceae; genus Pseudoalteromonas; species Pseudoalteromonas sp. S3178. Next base: position 169 of record NZ_PNCW01000070.1, read on the forward strand.
ACTTTGTTATCTACAGCGGCTAACATGCGTTTTACTTGATGGTACTTACCTTCACAAATAGATAAACGTAGCCCAAAGTTAGCGAGCCTTTCTGCTTTTGCTGGGCGTGTTAAATCTTTTTCGTTATGCAGTTGAACGCCTACTCGTAGTTGCTCAAGCGACTCGTCGGTAATCGGTTCTTGGGTTTCTACTAGGTAGGTTTTAAATTTATTATTTTTTGGTGAAGTGATTTTATGAGACCACTCACCATCGTTGGTAATAATAACTAAACCTGTAGTGTCTATATCAAGTCGGCCTGCTACATGAAAGTCGGCCATATTAGGCTCATCAAGTAAGTCAAAAACCGTTCTGTGTAATTCATCACTATTTGCGCATACGTAACCCACGGGCTTATTTAGCATGTAGTAACGTTTACCTAAAAATACGAGTTGTTCACCTTCAAACATTATTTCGTCTTGTTGCTTTACTTGAAAGTCGAATGCAGTAACTACTTCGCCATTTACAGTTGCAGCCTGGCGCTTAATTGCAGCGCGTGCTTTTGAGCGGGGAAGTTCTGCTAAATGGCTAACAAATTTATCTAAGCGGCAAGGGAGTTTCATTTTGGTTCACATTTTTAGTCGGCTACAATGGGCGCGATTATAGCTGATAGTGAAATACCATGACAGTACACAGCCCACAAATATTAAGCCTTTATACAGCAAAGATAGAGGCGGGAGAACTGTGTGTTGACAGCGCTCAGCAAAATGCGGTTAACGCGTTAAATAACTTGGCTATACAGCTGCAAGTTAATACACCTTGGTGGCAAAAAACACCTTTAACTAAAGGGGTTTATTTACATGGGCCGGTAGGGCGCGGTAAATCTATGCTAATGGATTTATTTTATAATAATCTACCGACTACACAAAAACAAAGGCTGCATTTTCATCATTTTATGGCGCAAGTACATGGCCAACTTGCTCAGCTGCAAGGGCAAAAAAATCCGCTTACGCTGATTGCCAAGCAGTGGGCTAAAAATATAAAAGTTCTGTGCTTTGATGAGTTTTTTGTTAGCGACATTGGCGATGCAATGATTATGGCTAGGTTATTTAATGCCTTGTTTAATTATGGTGTAGTGCTGGTGGCAACCTCAAATGTAAAACCAACGCAGCTTTATTATAACGGCCTGCAACGCGCACGATTTTTACCTACAATCGATTTAATTAACGACCACTGCCACATAGTTAGTGTGGCCGGGCAGGACGATCACCGCTTTAGATACGGTAAAAACAACCGCCATTATTTTATTAATTTACCCAATGATGAGTTTAATAAACTGTTTACTAAGCAGTACCCTCAAGCAACTAAAAATCAAAGCTTACAGGTGCACTCGCGCCCTTTGCCGTATTTATTTAAAGCGAATAATGCGCTGATGATTGATTTTATGGCGCTGTGCTCTGGTCCTCGAAGCGCTCACGATTATATGTTTTTAGCCAAACAGTTTGATGTTTTGTATATAGCAAACGTGCCTAAAATGGGGGTAGGGGCTACGGGTAAAGTAATAGTGCACGGAATTGAAGATAGCTACCAACGAGAAAAACAAACGCTTGATGAGCACTATTTAGATGACGAAGCACGGCGTTTTATTGCATTGGTTGATGAGTTTTACGATTGCCATAAGTTGTTAGTAATTAATGCACAAGCGCAGATAGAAACGCTTTATGAAGGTAAAAAATTGAGTTTTGAATATGCACGAACACAGTCGCGGATAGTCGAAATGCAAAATTGGTAGCACCTTTTTAATATTACATTGTAGGCGTGGAGCTTGCTCACGCGAAAAGCGCAGCTTCTAATTATTAAGCGATTTTAAAAACTGCGTTTTTATACGCCAGCAAGCTGTGCATCTACGAGTTAAACCCACAGCTACACCTTGTGGCAGGCGTGGAGCTTGCTCACGCGAGAAGCGTAGCTTCTAATTATTAAGCGATTTTAAAGACTGTGTTTTTATACGCCAGCAAGCTGTGCGTCTACAAGTTAAATCCACAGCTACACCTTATGGTAGGCGTTGAGCTTGCTCACGCGAGAAGCATAGCTTCTAATTATTAAGCAATTTTAAAAACTGCGCTTTAAACTTACCCTTCTTGTCTAACTATATTCTCTAACGCGCGAATATTGGTTATTAAATCTTGGCGTTGTGGGTTTGCCTGATACGCCTTTTTAAGGTGCTTAAGCGCCTCTGGGTAATTTTTTGAATCAATCGCTATTTGTGATAAACCAAGCCAGGCAGAAAGCTGATATTTAGGCAGTGCTTGAGTGCGTACGTACATTAGTTTGGCTTGAGTAAGCTGGTTTTTATCGCGATAAATACTGGCAAGGCTGAGTAGCGCATCACCCAAGTTAGGGTTTATTTTAAGTGCATTATTTAAACTTTTAACCGCACGTTTGCTATTACCTTGCTGCATAGCTAGCTGGGCACTGTATACCGAAAACTGTGCTTTTTCTTCACTTGGTAAGTGCTTTGTTAACCTTTTTGCGCTGCGTATTAGCTCTTTTGCTAAATCCCACTGTTGCTGCGATACAAGCCAGCCAAGTGTTTGCATAGTGGTATTAATTACGTCGGTTTGCTGCGCTTTAGTGGCATGCTTTAAACCTTGTTTTAAAAGCGAAACAGCGCGTTTACTGCTGCCTTCACTTAAATGTAATTGTGCAGCTAGTAACTGGTTACTGGTATCTTTTGGGTTAAGTTTCAAAGCGACCTCAATGGCCGAAAGCGCTTGTTTATTATGCTCAAGCTGCAAAGCAATTTGCGCACGCTGTAACCAAAGCTCTGCGTTATCAGGTGTTTTATTTAATAACTCTTTTAATAATGCATTTGCTTGGCTTAAATCGCCCGACTCAATTAAGGCAAACAATAATCCTTGTTGGTACTGCGCTGTTTCGGGTTCAAGCATAAGTGCTTGGCGGTATGCGGCCACCGCACTCCAAGGTTGACTATGTTGCACATGAATATAAGCAAGTTGCGCATAGCTTTGTGCATCAGCTTGGCCAAGTTCAATACTATGCACCAAGTGAATTTGCGCTTTAGTGTAATTTGCCTGCTGCATGTATAAAAGGCTTAAACCTTGGTGAGCCTTTACTAAATCGGGAGCGCTTTTTAAACACGCTAAGTAAGCCGCTTCTGCACTATTAAACTCTTTTAAAGTAAGTAAAACCTGCGCGCGTAATAAGTTAAGTGCTGTGCTGTCGCTGTTTATATCACGGCTTTTAAAAAGGGCGGCTACCTCTTGGTATTTGCCTTCTTGTAGTAATGGCTGTACTTGGCGAGCAAAGCCGCGCTCTGTAGGTTCAATTAGCACCTCGGTTGGACCTAACAGTTTATTATTTATAGCTAACTGCCAAGTAGGATCGCTAGGCGATAGCGTGACTCGAAGCGGTGCACTTACTTGGCTTGCATATGCGTTAGTAATACCTAATAAAGGCAAAGAGCACATAACAGTAGTATAAAGGGTGCGAGTAAGTGATTTAGGCAGTTTAATTGCGTTCATATTTTTCATTTTTTGGTGCTTAAGGTTTAAATTCTATTGGCCAAATAAAGCGAGCTCGTACTGTTTCGCCTTCTTTTTTTGGTGCGCTAAAACGGCTTTGCTTTATAATTTTATCAATGGCGGGTTTAAGCTCAGGGTAAGGGTTTTGTACAACCTCTATTAAGCTTACTCTACCGCTTTCGTCTATAAATACATCAAGCTTTACTGTAAATACATCGACACCTTGGCGAGTTAAACTTTTTGGTAAAACGGCCTTAACAGGGGTAAGTAGCGTTGGCAGTCCATCGAGCTGGTTTAAGCTAAAGGCATCCCAATTTACGCTCATTGATTGCCATTGTGGCGCGTTAACTTTTACGCTTGGCGTATCGGGTTTTACAATACTTAAATTGCTTTTAATTTTAACGTCTACTGCTTGAATTGACGCGCCTGCCCCTTGCACTTTTAAGCTTTGCATTGGCTCGCTACTTTGCTGCTGCGATACCGAAGGCGGTGGTGGAGGAGGTAGGGCAACCATCGCTATTTCGCGCACAACTACTTTGTCTTGTATGTGGTGCTCAGCCATTTGCCCTAACCACAGTAATAACAATGCTGCGCTAAGCACTATTAAACTAAGGCCAAACGCAAAAAGCGGATGGCGGTTATTTTTTGTTTTATTAGTTGAGCTAAACGTGTGCATATTATTGCTTGGTCGCTAAATTAACTTGCGAGGCGCCGGCAAGTTTTGCTTCGTCAATTACTTGCACTAATAGCTCTGTAGGTACTGTTTTATCTGCTTGAATAACCACAGGGCGTTGCTGCTGTTTTAGCATTTGCTCTACACTTGTGCGTACACCTGCTACGCCAATTTGGCTGCCATCAAAAAATACTTGTTGGGAGTCGGTTATTGCTAAAAATATAACTTGTTGCTCAAGACGACTGGCCGATACAGCTTGAGGTTTATCTACCTCAACGCCGCTTTCACGAACAAATACAGTGGTTACTATAAAAAATATAAGCAATATAAATACAACATCAAGCAGTGGCGACATATCAATATGCTGCCCAGCTTCTTGTTCTAGCTTGTGCTTTAAACGTGACTGCATGGTTTTACTCTAATTGTTTACTAATGTATGTAATTTAGGATTACGTTGCGAGTAGGCTAAATAAGCCTGTATTAACCACGCCGGTATAGCGCACACAAGGCCAAGCTGAGTGGTTAATAGTGCATCGCCTATGGCATCACTCATTAGTTCGTTATGACCAAGCGCCATAACTTTAAAGGTATCAAGTAAACCAACAATAGTGCCCAGCAAGCCTAATAAAGGGAGTGCTGCGGTTAATATTGAGCTAACTTCTTGCCAGTAGCCGTTTCGGTTTGCCTGATACTGCTTAAGGTGCAATAAATCATGAAAAGTCAGTTGGTACACAACTAAAGCTAATAACAAAATACACCAACAAATAGGGTTGCTAACGATTTGCTCAAACATTGTTTTCTCCTTGTTCTAGCTGGCTTAGTTGTAATGCAAACCCTTCAAGCTGGCTGTAATACGCTTTTGCTTTGCGCGATAGCAGTGCATTTAAAACGAGTGCTGGTATAGCAACAACTAAACCTAACTCGGTAGTAATAAGTGCTTGTGCAATACCGCCCGATACAACCTCCGGATCGCCCGAGCCAAATAAGGTCATCATTTTAAAGGTTTCGATCATGCCGCTTACAGTACCTAATAAACCTAATAGGGGGGCTACGGCTGCTGTTACAGCTATAGCGCCTATAAAGTTATCAAGTTTGTGCTTATCGTGTATTAGCTGGTTAAACAATTGATCGTCTCGTACTTGGCCTTTTTCGCTTTGCAGCGTTAGGTTAAACAATTGCTGCTGCATGCCTGCAAACTCGCTGCTATTTTTACTTTTAAAGAGCGTTTGTAACTGCATTTGCGAGTGCATTTTAATTTTGCTTAAACGCAATAGTTGAGCCGCTTTGATCAGTGCAATGGTTAGTGCAAAACAGGCAAATAAAATAATAGGAATAGCCCATAAACCGCCTTTTTCTAGGTGTTCTAAGGGGCTTTCTTGCTGGGCTTGGCTGGTTACTAAATGCGTTAAGCTCGGATCAAAGCTAAGTAACGTTTCGCCTATACCGTTTTGCTTTAGGGTGTTATCTAGTGGGTTATCGTCACTGCTTGATTGTACCAATGCCACTTTTAATGCGTTTGATTCATCGTCTAAATTTAATAAACCCATTAGCTTAGGTGTTTGCGTACTAAACCAGGCAACAGGGCCTACTTGCAATGTATTAGCTTGGGTAAGCTCGCCATTGCTAAGTACCACCGCTTGTTTTTTAAAGCGAGGGTAAAGCGCTTGCTCTTGGTTATTAATAAAGGAGACGACCTGGCTTAATAATTCACTTTGATTACTACTTGCTTGCTCGGTATTCAAAGATTTATTGCTATTTTGGCGAACAAATCGGCTAAGTAAGTTTAATTGGTACTGCTGTTGCTGTTGCCAGGTGTCTAACCGGGTTTGTAACTGGTTAAGGCTTAAAGTGTTTTCGTCAGCTAAACGGCGGTTAACAGCGGCTTGTTCGCGTAATTTACTTAGTGACTGCTGCTTGGTAAATATTTGCTTTGCAAGGCTTGCTTGCTCTTTGGCAATACTTTTTTGCGTACTACTTAAGCTGCGCTGTGCGGTTTTTATATCGTTTAGCACGCTTTGTTTGGCTTGCTCACTCGTTGCTGCTAACGCTAAATTGCAGCTAGTAAGTAAAATAATGGCGCTAAATGCTTTAATTTTTTGGCAAAAAGTCATTATTTAGCTCCTTGCTGTGCGTTATTTTTATAACTTAACATTGGAAGCGTTACCCAATCAGCAGCGCGCTTTTTTTGTTGCACTGCAATACCTAGCGCCACTTGCTCTGCGTTAATACTGTTATCAAACTCCCACTGCCAACCTAGGTCACTAGGAAAGCCAATACCTGCATAACTTAAATCTTCACTAACAAACCATGCTTGTGCGGCGCCTAAATATAGCTGTTTAACCCATACTTCCTGGCCGTCGGGGTGCTTAATTGCCATTTCGTGAATTGAAATACGTTGCTGAAATTCATTTAGTAAGGTCAGCATTTTTAGCGCTGTTTGTAATTTATCTGTGGTGCTTAGTTGTGGGTCGGCTAAATCGCCTGCATTTTTCCAGCTGTTTAGCAGCGGAGGCGGCAGCTGCACTTGCAACGAAAGTAACTGTTGGCTGATTTGTTTTAACTGGCTGTTTAAATTTTGTTGATCTTTTTCAAGTTCGCCTTGCTGAGTAACTAGCTGTTCACGCTTTTTGCTAAGGTCGCTTGAGTTTTTTTCGCGGTTTTTATTAAGAGTACTAAGTTGCTCTTGCTCAGCATTTAAAAGCGTTAGAGTTTGCTCCATACTGCTTTTTTGTTCAAGCCAATGTGTATTTAATTCACTTGTTTGGCTCTCTATTTTTAGCCATTTATCAACGAGTTGTTCTAATTCGCTAACGGTATCGGCTTTTACAGCCATGGTGCTACACAGTGCAACTACCGCACATATTGGTTTAATTAAGCTTCGCATTACTTAACAACAATCCTGAAAGTTACGACAACAAGCGAATATACCAATTCACAATAAATTTAATCACTTTAAGAGGAGTACCTAGCGCAGCTAGCCTTAGCTAAATGGTTTTTCAGCCTCAAAATAGCTTATTTAATAAAATGTATTGGCATCACTTGTTAAATTTTGAGTATGTATACAATATAGGAATTCACATAACAACACAACTGATAACAATTATCGTTTACATTATTTTATCTTGGTGGTAGGATTTTGCCCGAAATCACACATAGCACCTTTGAGTCAGTAACTTTTTGCTTACTTAAAGGCAAAAAAACAACCACGGAGTAAACATGAGTAAGCCATCGAATAAAGGAAATGCCTACGTAAAGCCAATTGCAGCGGTAGTCACTGCCACTCTTTCAACTTGGGCAAGTGCACAAGACGTACAAGAGCTGTCGGTAACTAAAGCAGAGACTAAAACTGAGTCTAGCTATGTTGTAGAAAAATCAACATCGCACAAATACACTCAGCCACTTTTAGATACTGCAAAAACTGTAACGGTAATTAACCAAGCAGTAATGAAAGACAGAAACGTAGACAGCCTACGTGATGCTTTACGTAATGTATCGGGTATTTCTTTAGCTGCTGGTGAAGGCGGCGCACCGACTGGCGATAGCATGTCTATTCGTGGCTTTAGCGCAACTAACGACATTTTTGTAGATGGTATTCGTGATGTGGCAGGCTACACGCGTGACATTTACAACATTGAAGCGGTAGAAGTGGCAAAAGGCCCTGGCTCTGCGGTTTCTGGGCGTGGTGCAACCGGTGGTAGTGTTAACCTAGAAAGCAAAAAAGCAAAGCTTGATAGCTTTAACGACGCATCACTTCGTTTAGGTACAGAAAACGATTACCGTGGTCGTTTTGATACTAATATTCAAGTAAACGAAACCAGCGCTTTGCGTATTAACTTACTTGCCGATAAAGGTGATGTTGCAGGGCGCGATTACGTTGAAAACGAAACAAATGCAATAGCTGTAGCGTTTGCAACAGGCTTAGGTACTAATAGCCGTTTTGATTTAAATTTAGAATACCAACGCCAAGATAACCTACCTGATTACGGTATTGCATGGGTATATAGCGACACGCCAGTGGCTGAGCTTGCAGATAGCGCGCGTGGTCCTTCTCCGGTAGATTACGATAACTTTTACGGTAACATTTACCGCGATTACGAAGACATTGAAGCCTACTCAACAACTGCTCGTTACGAGTATGATTTTTCTCAAAACACGATGCTACGTGTGCAAGGCCGTTTAGGTGAAGTTAAACGTGAGTCAGTAACCACTGCACCACGTTATTTTTCAATTACTACCGATACAGACATCACTTTTGCTGATGAAAAAACACGTGATACACAAAACTCACTTGCAGCAATACAGGTTGATTTAATTGGTAATTACGAGTTTGCAGGCTTTACTCACGATGTAGTAGTAGGTATTGAACTTGCTAACGAAACATTTACTCGCCATGCACTTGTCGCAACTACGCCAGATAACCTAATTGAAGACGAAATACGTAACGACTTATACAACCCTGATGCAACAATTGCATTTACAGGTGTATATGGCCGCGATGGTACAAGCATTGAAGCAAAAGCTAAAAACCAAGCAATTTACGCATTTGATACAGTAACACTTAACAAACAGTGGGAAGTAACTGGTGGCATTCGCTTTGATAGCTTTACAACCGATTACCACAATGATTACGATGACCCAAGTGCGCTAATTTCTACAAGTGATGATTTATTTAGCTGGAACGCAGCGGTAGTGTACAAACCAGCCGATAACGGTAGCATTTACGTAGGTGCTGGTAACTCATTTAACCCATCAGCAGAAGGGCTTACTGTATCTACACGCTCAAATGCAGCAGATTTAGATCCTGAAGAAAGCCGCAGCTACGAGTTAGGTACAAAATGGAGCCTAATGGATGGCCGTTTGCAAACTAATGCAGCGCTTTTCCGCACTGAAAAAACCAATGCACGTACTGATGACCCATTTGCAGATAGCAGCACAGATGAGCTACTTGGCGGTGAGCAACGCGTACAAGGTTTAGAGCTTTCAGCAACAGGCTTAATTACTAAAGAGTGGACTGTAATTGCTTCATACACTTACCAAGATAGTGAAGTAACTAAAGCACTAGGTGACGACGCATCACAAATTGGTAACGAGCTTGCACGTACACCAGAAAATAGCGCAAGTGTTTGGACTACTTACGATATGTCGGATAAATTATCGTTTGGTTTAGGCGCACAATATGTAGGTGAGCGTTACAATGGCACAACTGCAACACGTTCACGCGCACCGGGTTACACTATTTTTGATTTAATGGTTGCGTACGACGTATCTAAAGATCTTAGTTTACAATTAAATGGTGAAAACCTTGGCGACAAAGACTATGTTGATCAGCTAGGTGGCGGACACTACGTACCAGGTAACGGTCGTAAGTTTAGCCTAACAGCTAGCTACTCTTTTTAATTTTAAAATAAATTAAAAAGTATAAGTAAATATAAGGGCAGGCCTATTACCTGCCCTTAATTATTTGATAAAAATGTGAGAGGGCGCGCATGCTAGTTAAAATTCCAGAGCTACTAACTAAAGAAGAAGTGGCTTATTGCCGCGATAAATTATTAGCGGCGCAGTGGGCTGATGGCAGTATTACTGCGGGGCACCAGTCAACCAAAGCAAAAAATAACTTACAACTGCCTGAAAATAGTCCTGAAGCACAAGAGCTGGGTGAAATTATTATGGGGGCATTAGCGCGCAGTAATTTATTTATGTCGGCAGCGCTGCCAGCAAAAATTTTTCCGCCACTATTTAACTGTTATCAAGGTGGGCAATCGTTTGGTGTGCATGTAGATAATGCAATTAGACAAGTACCTGGCACGCCTGTAAAAATTCGTACTGATGTATCTATGACTCTGTTTTTTAATGAACCCGAAGATTACGACGGCGGTGAACTCGTTATTGAAGATACTTACGGCTCTCACAGTGTAAAACTACCCGCAGGTAGCATGGTACTTTATCCATCGACGAGTTTGCACCGGGTTATGCCTGTAACTCGCGGGCGCAGGTTAGCCTCGTTCTTTTGGCTGCAAAGCATGGTAAACAGCGATGAAAAACGCGGGTTATTGTTTGATTTAGATATGTCGATTCAAAGCTTGCGCAGTAAAGTAGAAGACAGCCCAGAAATTATTCAATTAACAGGTGTGTACCATAACCTGTTAAGGCAATGGGCGCAGACATAAAAATATTTATTGTTAGATGTAAGGTCAGTTAGATGTAAGTAATTAAAAGCTTCACTTTTCGCGTGAGCAAGCTCTTCGCCTACTGGCAAAGTTTAACATTGTGGTTTGATTAACTCGTAGGCGCACAACTTGTTGGCGCGACGCGCAAGGCGCGTAATGTATTAGAGTTTTGCTTTTTGCATGAAAAAGCCAGGCGCCTACAATACATTTACAAGGTACTGTAGGCGTGAAGGTTACTAGCCTTTATAACCATTTGGGTTATTTGACTGCCAGCGCCATGTATCTTCCATCATGGCATCAATTCCGCGTACTGCTTCCCAACCAAGCTCATTAAGGGCTTTTTCAGGTGCGGCGTAACATGCGGCAATATCACCTGGGCGGCGAGGTGATACTTGATAAGGCACCTCTTGGTTGCTTGCTTTAATAAATGCATTAACCATTTGCAGTACAGAGTAGCCATTTCCTGTGCCAAGGTTATATACAAGTGCACCTGTATTACTAGCAATTTTATCAAGGGCTTTTAAATGGCCAATAGCTAAATCTACCACGTGAATGTAGTCGCGCACGCCCGTGCCATCAACTGTGTCGTAGTCATCACCAAATATAGCAAGCTGCTTTAATTTACCTACTGCAACTTGGGCAATAAATGGCAGTAAGTTATTAGGAATTCCGTTAGGATCTTCGCCAATCAAGCCCGATTCATGTGCGCCAACAGGATTAAAGTAACGCAAAATAGCAAACGCAAAGCGCTCATCTGATTTAGCGATATCTTGTAGCATCATTTCAACCATTAACTTTGACGTACCGTATGGGTTTGTTGTGCCACCCACAGGGAAGTCTTCTTTTATCGGTAAGCTTGCAGGGTCGCCGTAAACGGTTGCTGATGAGCTAAATACTAATTTAAACACACCAGCATCACGCATTGCACCTACAAGAGTTAGCGTACCTTGTACATTGTTTTGATAGTACTCAACAGGTTTAGCTACCGACTCACCAACCGACTTTAAACCGGCAAAGTGAATAACGCTATCTATGGTGTGCTTGGCAAATATTGAGTCTAAAAACGCTTTATCAAGAATATCACCTTGATAAAAGGTTGCCTCTTTACCTGTAATTGTTTTAACGCGCTGTAGTGACTCTTTTGATGAGTTACTTAAATTATCAACAACAATCACGTCGCTGCCTTGCTCTAAAAGTTCTAAAACAGTGTGAGAGCCAATGTAGCCTGCGCCGCCTGTTACTAAAATTGTCATGAATGCTCCATGGATACCTTTATCAATTAAGTTAATTTCACCATAAATTATGATGATTTACATGCTTTATCTGTAACTTTTATTATTCAGAGGGGTCATATAGTTAGAGTGCATTACTTTAATTACATATAAAATAGCTTTAGTAACATGTTAAATATCGCATTAAGTTATAGTTAATCAATCACTGCTAAAATTATCAGTTACGTTACTGGGCTTTGTCTAAATTATTAGTACTGCCCCATTTGGAGAATGTTATGAATTCAGTTAAAACAATCGCTATGGCAATGTGTATCGCATTACCTGCATTTGCACAGGCTGGAGAATCTGTAGTTAAATGGCAAGACTTTAAAGACTACCGCGATGTGCGTGCCTCAAGCCAAGGTAAAACGTCGTACCATAAACAAATTGCTACACAGTTTGAAAAGCATTTTTCTAAATTGGCCGAGCAACTTCCAAAAGAATATAAGCTAAGCGTAGAAATAACCGATATCGACCTAGCTGGCGATGTACGCTACGGCGGTATTGACGAAATACGTGTAGTAAAACCAATTTATTTTCCGCGCTTAAAGCTTAATTACTCGCTAACCGATAAAGAGGGTAGCGTAATAAGCGAAGCTAACGATGTAGAGCTTAAAGATATGGGCTTTATGGATAAAATAAAAATGGGTCGCGATGAGTCATTTTATTATGAGAAACGCTTAATTACAGAGTGGTTTGGCGAGCAAATATTACCAAATTTAGATTAAACAAAATGCCGCTAAATTGCGGCATTTTTTGCGTTTTACTTAAACGTTGCTAACAGCGTTAGTAACTGCTGTAATTTAAGTACTGTTGTTTTAAGCTTTTCTTCATCAAAACCATCAGTGCTTAAGCTTTCTACATCGGCTGCTACATCAAGTACGTATGGCTTGAAGCGTTTAGCTTCAAAACTAAATCCGGCGTCAGCTGGGAACAAGGCTTTAAATTTGCCGTGACCTTGTTGCTGTAGCTCATCTAGTTTTTTGTCGGCATCAAGTGCTTGGCGATAAACAATTTTTAAGTTAGCGTTGAGTTGTTCAATTATAGAATCCATGGATTTCCTAAAGCTTTGTACTGCATTGCCGATATAGTACTTGGATTACATTTAAATGTCAGGTTGATTAAGGCTTATCACGATGAATATATCAGGTGGAAATCTACCCGCTATGTCTAGCTCTGGCCAAGGTGGTGAAGTATATACCGCTGCTTTATCTAAAAAGCAGCAATTAGCAGATGGCGCAGCGGCACTTGCACTTATTGAAGGTGCTGCACAAGCAACAAGTGCGCAATCACCGGCTCAGTCGGTCACTGCAACGCTTGGCAACAATATAAACGTGTATGTTTAAATTAGCTTAAGGTCGATAGGTGTTTTACTTTTTTGACCACCTATTTCTCTTACTAATTTTGGCACTAAAAATCCGGGCAGGGCTTTTAATAGCTCTGCCATTATTTTTATTGCTTGCTCTTCGTTAATATCAAAGTGGCTTGCGCCTTCAACCTTATCTAGCAAATACAAATAATAGGGTAGTACGCCGGCATCAAATAACGCCTCGCTTAAATTTATTTGAGCATCAACGGTATCGTTCACATCTTTTAAAATAACCGCTTGGTTTAATAACATAACACCTGCTTGCTTAAGCTTTTGCATGGCGGCTTTAAACTCGTCGTCTATTTCGTTGGCGTGATTTATATGGTTAATAAATACAATTTTTAGCGGTGATTGCTTTAGCCTCGCGCATAGCTCATCGGTAATTCGCGCAGGTATAACAACAGGTAAACGGCTATGTATTCGCATACGCTTAATTTGGGGTAATTGCTCAAGTTCATCTAAAAACCAGCTAATGGCATCGTCTTTGGCCATAAGTGGGTCGCCACCACTTAAAATCACTTCGTTTATGTTGGTATCTGATTTTATATAACTCAGTGCATCAAGCAGGCTTTTTTTATTGAGTTGGTTTTCTTGATACGGGAAGTGGCGCCTAAAGCAGTAGCGGCAATTTACCGCACAGCCAGTTTTAAACATAATTAAAACACGCGATTTATACTTATGTAAAAGCCCTGGTTGGGAGTTGTCTTGCTCAAGTAGAGGGTCTTTATTAAAACCGGATTTGGTCATAAATTCTTGGTGGCGCGGCATAACTTGTAGTAATAAGGGATCGTTTGCATCACCTTTGCGCATTTTTTTTATAAAAGGGACTGGCACGCGTACCGCAAATAAACTGCGAGCTTTTAGGTCATTTTCATGGGCTTGGCTCGATAAACCGACCATTTCAAGCAAGGTTTTTGGGCAGGTAACTACATTTGCTAATTCTTTTTGCCAGTTTTTATGCAAATTTGCTTCATTTCTTTGTATCATTGGCACGTAGATTACTCGAAAAAATATAAATAGAGGAAACGATGGCGAATTATAGCACCAACGAGTTCAAGGGCGGCCTAAAAATTATGATGGACGGCGAACCTTGCAGTATCTTAGAAAATGAAATGGTAAAACCTGGTAAAGGCCAAGCGTTTAACCGTGTTCGTATCCGTAAACTTATCTCTGGTAAGGTGCTTGAAAAAACCTTTAAATCGGGTGAATCAGTTGAAGGCGCCGATGTAATGGATACCGACTTAGCGTACCTATACACAGACGGTGAGTTTTGGCATTTCATGAACAACGAAACATTTGAGCAAATTGCTGCTGACGAAAAAGCACTAGGCGATGCTGTTAAATGGTTAGTTGAAAACGATGTATGTACAATTACATTATGGAACGGCAGCCCAATTGCGGTTACTCCACCTAACTTTGTTGAGCTTGAGATCACTGAAACCGATCCAGGCCTTAAAGGTGATACAGCGGGCACAGGTGGTAAACCTGCAACGCTTACAACGGGTGCAGTAGTACGTGTTCCATTGTTCGTACAAATTGGCGAAGTTATTAAAGTAGACACTCGTAGCGGTGAATACGTAGGCCGTGTTAAGTAAGCTTTAACATTGTTTATAAAATCCCAGCTTAAGCTGGGATTTTTTTTGGAGAAAATATGTCAGCAACACTTTGGGCCCCAAGCGCAAGTATAGAAACACTTAAACAGCGCGCTGCAATATTACGTACTATTCGTGAGTTTTTTTATACGCGTAATGTAATGGAAGTAGAAACACCTAGCTTAAGCGGTGCAAGCGTAACCGATGTGCATTTAGCGAGTTTCAATACTACTTTTGTAGGCCCAGGCCACGCTGGTGGCTTGCCGCTTTATTTGCAAACATCGCCTGAATTTGCAATGAAACGTTTACTAGCAGCAGGCTCAGGGCCAATATTTCAGCTTTGTAAGGCCTTTAGAAACGAGGAAGCTGGACGCCATCATAATCCTGAGTTTACTATGCTTGAGTGGTACCGCCCTGGGTTTGATGAGTTTGCACTTATGGATGAAATGGATGAGCTAATGCAGCTTATTTTACATGTAACGCCTGCTGAGCGACTGACTTACCAACAAGCGTTTGAGCAAGTGTTAGCGCTTGATCCATTAACAGCTACGCTCACGCAATTACAAGCACTTGCCAGCGAACACGGCTTTGCTGATATAGCCAAAAACGAAACAAATAAAGACACCTTATTGCAGCTGTTATTTTGTATGAAAGTAGAGCCAACCATTGGGCAAACTAAACCGTGTTTTGTGTATCACTTTCCGGCATCGCAAGCGGCATTAGCGCAAATTTGTGAACACGATAACCGAGTCGCAGGGCGCTTTGAACTTTATTATAAAAATATGGAATTAGCGAACGGCTTTAATGAGTTAACTAATGCTAAAGAGCAGGCAAAACGCTTTGATGAAGATAACGCTTATCGCGCTGAAAATGGCTTAACCCACGTGCCTATGGATAAACGTTTAATAGCCGCTCTTGAGCACGGACTGCCAAAGTGTGCAGGCGTTGCAATGGGAATAGATAGGCTAGTAATGCTAGCAACCAATAAACAAAAAATAAAAGAAGTGATAGCGTTTGATGTAGATAGGGCTTAGAAAAGTTATTAGTTTTCAGATAAAAAAACACCGCGCTTTAATTAAACGCGGTGTTTTCTAATCTTTACCTGATTGATCTGACTCCATAA